>CBDUGR010000087.1:0-7807 GCA_965366515.1 uncultured Gammaproteobacteria bacterium
CTAATCAATACAACAGCGTGACAGGCGATTCCTTCCTTGCGCCCGGTATATCCCAAACCTTCGGTGGTAGTTGCCTTGATATTGATCTGCGAATTCTGGCAAAGCAGCTCTTTTGCCAGGCTGGCCTGCATCTCCATCTTATAGGGAGAGACCTGCGGTACCTGAGCAATCAGCGAAATATCAACATTAACAATCTGCCAGCCGAGCTGATTGAGTTGAGATAAGACGCTCTGCAACAAAACCCGGCTATCGACACCCTTATAGCGGTCATCGGTATCCGGAAAGTGTTCTCCAATATCACCTAGTCCGGCCGCTCCCAACAACGCATCACAGAGTGCGTGAATCAGCACGTCGCCGTCGGAGTGGGCTAATAAAGGATATTCGCTGGGGATAGCGATACCTGCCAGCTTGATTGTATTATCTGGTGCCGAGTCCGGTCCAAACCGGTGTACATCAAAGCCATGCCCAATACGTATCGTCATTGCTGCTCAGATTCCCCCTGCAATCGCCGCAATATGACTTCCGCCAAAACCAGGTCGTCAGGTTGGGTGATTTTAATATTTGTCTCTCTGCCTCTCACCATTTGCGGCCGATAACCTAAAGCTTCCATTGCCGAGGACTCATCGGTCACTAATCCCTGTTCACGATTACAGGCAGTTAACGCCCGCCTTAACTGCCCCAAGCGAAAAACCTGTGGCGTGTAGGCATGCCATAGACTACTGCGATCAACCGTTTGGGATACCTGCCCCGCCTCGTTTACTTGCTTCATGGTATCCCGCACAGGCACACCCAATACCGCGCCATCTTTAACTGACCGGGTAGCCATCATCAGTTGATCCAGATCACTCGCCGAAACACAAGGCCGAGCAACATCATGAACCATCACCCAGTCCTCTTCTGCAAGCTCCCCGGCAAGCAATTCCAACCCGTTAATAACCGAATGGCAACGCTCTTCTCCACCGACTACAACTTTTATCCGACGATCATGGGTATAACCAGACTGAGACCAAAAATCATCAGTCTCGGCAATAGCCACCACCAATCCTTCTATACGAGGATGACTCAGCAGACGATCAAATGTCTGCTGCAATATCGTTTTGCCGGCCAATGGCAAATACTGCTTGGGTCGATTCGCCTGCATCCTCTTACCCGTCCCCGCCGCAGGTACGACCACCCAAAAACCCTGCTGTGACCGAGCCTGGCTTTTATTGTCTTTGGGCTTACTGTCTTTTGTCATGGCAACGGTTCAGGTTCCACTTCTGTCCCAGGTTCCATTTCTGACCCAGGTTCCACTTCTGTCCTAGGCTCCATTACTTTCCCAGGTTCAACCAGTTGATAGAAGGTTTCTCCATCTTTGATCATTCCCAGCTCGGTGCGCGCTCTCTCTTCGATCGCCTCAAGCCCTTGTTTCAAATCCGACACTTCCGCCTTAAGCAATTCATTGCGCTCGCGCAGCTTCTGATTTTGCTCGCGCTGCTCATCGATTCTGTCCTTGAGTCCTGAAATTTCTGCCAGACTGCCCTCGCCGACCCAAATTCGATACTGAAGGCCAATAAGGATCACAATAAGCAGTAACCAGAACCATCTCATAGCTGCGCCTTGGCCACCAATCACTCTAATTGTTAACTTTGCCCTTTGATTTCTTGCCGGCCGCGATAGCTAGCGCGATCACCTAACTCTTCTTCAATACGCAGCAAGCGGTTGTATTTGGCAACTCGATCGGAACGGCATAACGAACCTGTCTTAATCTGTCCCGCAGAGGTCGCTACCGCCAAATCAGCAATCGTCGTATCTTCAGTTTCACCAGAGCGGTGAGATATGACCACTGTAAAACCCGCTTGCTTGGCCATCTTGATCGCTTCCAGGGTTTCTGTGAGCGAGCCAATCTGATTGAATTTGATCAATATCGAGTTGGCAATTCCTTCATCAATACCGCGCTTTAAAATTTTTGTATTGGTGACAAACAGGTCATCACCAACAAGCTGTACAGAATCACCCAGTTTGCGCGTCAAATCCGCCCAACCTTCCCAATCACTCTCATCCATCCCATCTTCTACGGATACGATAGGATATTGGTTACATAACTCAGCCAGGTAATCTGCAAAGCCCGCGGCATTGAAACTCTTACCTTCACCGCTTAGCTGATAACTGCCATCTTTATAGAACTCGGAAGAGGCACAATCCAGCGCCAGAGTAACATCCTTATCCAGCACATAACCTGCCTCAGCAACGGCTTCCCTGATGATTTCCAGTGCTGACTCATTCGATGGAAGGTTCGGTGCAAAACCACCTTCATCGCCCACCGCGGTGCTTAAGCCACGACTCTTTAATACGCCGGCCAGAGCATGGAATATTTCAGCACCACACCGCAATGCCTCGGCAAAGCTTGATGCGCCCACTGGCTGCACCATAAACTCCTGAATATCCACATTATTGTCGGCGTGCTCGCCACCGTTTAAAATATTCATCATCGGCACAGGCATTGAGTATTGCCCCGGCGTGCCATTTAACTCGGCAATATGTGCATACAAGGGAATATTTTTTGCCTGAGCTGCCGCTTTTGCAGCTGCCAGGGACACAGCCAAAATTGCGTTAGCTCCCAAGTTAGCCTTGTTTTCTGTACCGTCCAACTCCAGCATTTTTTTATCTAGTGCCACCTGGTCAGCGGCATCCATGCCCAGCAGCGCCGAGCGAATCTGTTTATTAACGTTACCAACGGCCGTCAACACCCCCTTCCCCCGATAACGCTGAGGGTCTTTATCCCTTAACTCCAGCGCTTCACGAGACCCTGTTGATGCACCAGAAGGTGCACAGGCCGAACCCACTGCACCTGATGCCAATATCACATCAGCCTCGACCGTGGGATTTCCTCGTGAATCCAGAATTTCTCTTGCTTTAACGTCAATAATCTCTGTCATTATGACCAGAACTCCTAATTAAATTTATAGAAAATCTTTCTCTTTGGAATTGAACAAACAGAGCAAACATCTGCTCTAGCATTGGCAAAAAATTGAATGCTCAAAACCCTACCTGAAACCAAACATGTCCAGCTTGCTTATATTTAAATCGCATCAGGCAGTTGCTGCTGCTTATAGGTTCGCTAGTCTGTATTCAGCGGCGCGAAACTCTTGACCAATTCATCGATCGCCTGCACCTGCTCGAGAAACGGTTTTAATTGGTCTAATTTCAGCGCACACGGCCCATCACATTTTGCCTGATCAGGGTCAGGATGAGCTTCAAGAAACAATCCTGCCAAACCCTGCGACATACCAGCTCTTGCCAATTCCGCAACCGCAGCACGCCGCCCTCCCGCCGAATCGCTTTGGCCGCCGGGAATTTGTAGCGCATGGGTGACATCAAAGAATACTGGATAACCAAATTGCTTCATTACGCCAAAACCCAGCATATCAACCACCAGATTGTTGTAACCAAAACAGGAGCCTCGCTCGCACAGAATCAGCTGATCGTTTCCTGCCTCTTCAAATTTACGTAATATATGAGCCATCTCCCGGGGCGCGAGAAATTGTGCTTTCTTGATATTAATGGCCGCCGAAGTCTGAGCCATGGCAACCACCAAATCTGTCTGTCGCGACAGGAATGCTGGCAACTGTATGATATCCGCCACTTCAGCAACCACAGCGGCCTGTTGCGGCTCATGCACATCGGTGATTATCGGTACCGAATAGGTCTTTTTAATCTCCTCAAAAATACGCATTCCCTGCTCCAGGCCAGGACCCCGAAATGAGTCAACTGAAGAGCGGTTGGCTTTATCGAAAGACGCTTTAAACACGTAGGGAATACCTAGTGACTGTGTCGTTTCTACGAATGCGTCAGCGACTCGCATCGCTGTATCACGCGTTTCGAGCACATTCATGCCTCCGAACAAGGCAAAAGGCAGGCTGTTTGACAGGCTAATCTCGCCTACCTGAATAACTTTCTGATCCATATTGGGCAACTCCGAAACCACCTGACCTATTCGTCACGGGCGGAATGCTGAACCAATGCCGCCTCCACAAATCCAGTAAACAGTGGGTGTCCATCCCGAGGCGTAGAAGTGAATTCCGGATGAAACTGGCAAGCAACAAACCAGGGGTGGTCAGCGACCTCAACTATTTCTACCAAACTGTTGTCCTGTGACATTCCCGCTACTCGCAACCCTGCTTCCTGAATCTGTTTAACATAGTTATTGTTAAACTCGTAACGATGCCTGTGGCGCTCCACGATGTCAGGCTGCCCATAACACTTGTAAGCAGTGGAATCAGTATCCAGGTGACAGACCTGCCCCCCCAGACGCATTGTACCACCCAGGTCAGAGTCTTCGTCTCGAGTGACCAGTTTGCCATCGGTTTCCTTCCACTCTGTAATCAGTGCTATTACAGGATGCGGCGTGTTACGATCAAACTCTGAACTGTGCGCATCTTTCATCCCGGCCACGTTGCGCGCGTATTCGATTACTGCAACCTGCATACCCAGACAAATACCCAGATAAGGGATTTTATTTTCACGAGCATACTGGACGCTCAAAACTTTGCCCTCAATTCCCCGCTCACCAAATCCACCAGGCACCAAAATCGCATCAACACCCTCCAGCAAAGCGACACCCTTTTGCTCCAACTCTTCAGAATCCAAATATCGGACTTGGACTCTGGTTCGAGTTTGGATACCGGCATGTACCAGAGCCTCATTTAACGACTTGTAGGCATCCAGCAGATCCATATATTTACCAACCATCGCAATGGTTACCTCTTTATCCGGGTGCAAATGAGCGTCGGTCACCCTGTCCCATTCACTCAAATCTGCAACCTTACAATTGAGGTTGAATTTCTCAATAACAATTTCATCAAGACGCCGTTGTTTTAGCAGCCCGGGTATTCGATAAATGGTATCTGCGTCTTCAAGCGGGATAACTGCCCGTTGCTCGACATTGGTAAATAGTGAAATTTTGCGGCGTGCGCCATCATCAATAGTATGATCAGAGCGACAGACCAGTATGTCCGGTTGAATACCTATCGAGCGTAACTCCTTAACCGAATGTTGCGTGGGTTTGGTTTTGGTCTCTCCGGCAGTGCTGATATAGGGAACCAGGGTGAGGTGCATAAAGAGCGCCCGCTGGGAACCCAGCTCCACTTTCATCTGCCTGACCGCCTCCAGAAACGGCTGAGATTCGATGTCACCGACGGTTCCACCAATTTCAACGACTGCAACATCTGCATCACCGGCACCCTCGATGATCCGACGTTTAATCTCATCGGTAATATGCGGAATAACCTGTACCGTCGCCCCGAGATATTCACCACGGCGCTCCTTCTGCAATACATGCTCGTAAACTCTGCCAGTAGTAAAATTATTTAACTGGCTGACCTTGGTACGCAGAAAGCGTTCATAGTGACCTAAATCCAAATCCGTTTCGGCTCCGTCTTCCGTTACAAACACTTCGCCATGTTGAAATGGGCTCATGGTCCCTGGATCAACATTAATATAAGGATCAAGCTTTAGCATGGTAACTTTGAGGCCACGCGCCTCAAGTATGGCGCCAAGAGATGCCGCGGCTATGCCTTTCCCAAGGGAAGACACAACCCCACCGGTGACGAAAATAAAGTGCGTCATTGAAGAACCGTAAGTAAGCTGTTTGGAGAATAAATCAGACTAAATTGCAGCACACCCTGCCCACGAAATAGCCTATTCGAGATGGGAGTATAGATTACCAGTTAAGCCTGCCAACCACAATCTAAGATTCGTCAATATTCAGCGTTTTACAGGCGGCATCAATATTCACTTTGCCCAGAATATTTTCTCAAATACTAGTCGTCAAACCCTTGCCGGCAAAGCCATTGCAGCAAGACGGTTATTTTTATCCTGGCAAGAAAGCCGGGCTAAACTGCCTAGTAATAAATTAGCTGCTATCTTTATTTGAGGACTCACCCGAAGTATGGCTTTGCACCAGAACCCAGGGTTTAATCACCACGGCCCAAACTATTGCCTCTGCATCCACCCATTCCTTGGCCTGCTGATCCGAAACCCCCGCCAACTGACCGGAATCTATCCATTTTGAAACGTAATCCGCATTATCTTCAACCATCAATCGAGCCACTTCGACGAGATCAAGTTCGGGAGCAACACACAGGGTGTAGCCCCCCGCGAAAAAACGCTGCAATTCAGTCCAGGCAACTGTCGAGGTCTCTAGGTTGATCTTTTCTTTTGACGAAAGATTTTCGGAATATTGATGATCCATATGGGGCACTCAAAAGGCTGTTTTATTCTCTTAGAGACCTTTGCACGAAAGCTATTTCGCTCCCATACTTCGTAAAAAACGTACTCAATCGGTCATTTATAACCTATAAACTCCCTCATTCCGTGCGCTTTTGCCTTGCCTGAAAGAAAAATATTCTTCCGTGCAAAGATCTCTCTTAATTGAAATCGATTAACAAGGGATCGGATTATAGCCATCTCCCCATTCCAGAACCAGACTGATATAATCGCGCGCTTAACTAAATGAGAGATTTTTCTATGTTTAAGGTAAATGAGTATTTTGACGGCAAAGTAAAATCAATTGCTTTTCAAACTGAAACACTGCCTGCAACTGTGGGGGTTATGGCGCCAGGAGAATATGAATTTGGCACCAGCAATAAAGAAACCATGACCGTCGTCAGTGGTGCATTAACGGTTAAGTTACCAAATAGCGGGGACTGGCAGACATTTAGTCAAGGGCAGTCCTTTATCGTCGAAGCTAATCAAAAATTCCAGCTTCAGGTAGCCATTGATACCGCCTACCTGTGTACCTACGAATAACAGATAATTGACAGATGTCAGAACAGAATAGATGTCCCTGCGGCAATTCGGCTCCATACAGCCAGTGCTGCGAACCTATACACCAGAGCTCGGTAGCGGCACGAACAGCGGAACAGCTGATGCGTGCCCGCTACACAGCCTTTGTCACAGCTAACCTACGGTTTTTACTGAACACCCTGCATCCGGAGTATCGAAAACCGGGGGATCGCAGGTCACTAAAGAATAGCTTTCGCGAAACAAAGTGGCTTGGTCTATCAATTATCAGTACTGAACGGGGGCAAGAGCAGGATAGCGACGGGATCGTTGAGTTTGTCGCCACTTTTGTAGAAAACCAGCAAATCGCTGAACACCACGAGCGCTCCAGTTTTATAAAGGAGCATGGCAACTGGTATTACCAGACTGCTTTAGAAATGAAAGCCCGATAAGTAACACCGCTGCGAATTACACAGAGCGTCCGAAATTACACAGAGTTGCTTTGCTCCCGCGCATCCAGCGTCCGCATGTTAGCAGTAGCGCGACGACTACGCCCCATACTGGTACGATAGATCAGCGGAATAACAAATAGCGTTAACAAGGTAGAGACAGCAAGACCACTGACAATTGCCGTGGCAACAGGCCCCCAAATCAGGGATTTACCCGCCAGACCCGCCGCCAGCGAGAACAGCCCCGCAATCGTCGTTAACGAGGTAATCAGGATCGGGATAACGCGCCGCCTGGCTGCATAAACCGTTGCATGAAGGACACTCATTCCGTTTTCCAGACGCGTATTTGCCGCCGAAATCAACACAATAGCCGAATTAACAGCAATCCCCATCAGCGCCACAACACCATAGAGCGTATAAAGACTCAACGGATTGTTGGTGACAAACAATCCGAGCGCCACTCCGGTAATGGCCAGGGGCAACGAGGTCAGCACCATAAACGGCTGCCAGTAACTTCGAAACTGCGTTCCCAGGATAATATAAATTAATCCAATTCCCAGTAGCCCTAATAACCAGATCGCATCAAGCGACTCCTG
>CBDUGR010000088.1:0-7770 GCA_965366515.1 uncultured Gammaproteobacteria bacterium
CCAAAGGATGGTTTAAATATCTGAAATTACAATGTATTTAGAGCTTTGCTAGAGTTTGAGAACGAGGGCAGCACAAGACGGAGATCAGTGAAAAATCTGAGATTATTGCCATAAAAAAACATTTTGAGTCGGTATCGTAACGTCTAGTTGTCGAGCACAGCCGTTAAACAAAGCTCTCATTTTAAGCGCTTGGACAGTTGGCTAATAACCCGTCATTTCAAGATAACCCCGGCCAATCTGCCGAGTATCATTGGCATTGAAGACCTGTACTGATCCTTCCCAGTATTTAATAGCAACATCCATCCATTGATTGGGGATCGCTGCTGCTACGATCCACTCTTTTTGTCGGGATTTGAATGATAACTTCCAGCGAATTGGATATTGCGCCCCGTTAGGCGCGGTCCACCATTGCAGTGGTTTAAGATCGATATCTTCTGGGGAAATATCGGTTTTAGCACCCTTGCCGTCCACCCAGGTTCCCCGGCTGCTGGTATGCGCGGAGCCATCGGGTTTACGCAATTGGTAAAACATCATCTCCTGGTTATTATCGAATTGTAATGAAAACCAGTCCCAACCAACCTGGTCTTTGGCAAGTAGACTGGTTCCCCATTCTCGATCCAGCCAGCTATCGCCGCTAACCTGGTATTGATGATTGTGAATTTGTATTTTTCCCTTGGTTTCCATACGGGTAATAGAGTAATAGTAAGAGGCGTTGCCCGGTTCAGGGCTTTTCTGGCTGAGCCCATTGTTGCCCTGTAATACCACCGGTTTCTTCGGCGCGACCTCTAGAGCCAGAGAGAACTGATCGTTCTTAATGTTCAGATACCAGGGGAAGTTGGGCCCGCTACCAGTCAATTGCCAGTCGTCCAGCCACACGCGAAAGGGGTCACTGGTATTGCCGGCCAGATCGGCCGCACCTCTTGAAAAACGTTCAGATTTAAGGTGCTTCCCGGATGTAATGTCTGTTATCGCCGCATGAGCCATCCATAGGTGGTTAGTCGCCCAGCGTGACTCGCGATCTAAGGATTCGGGTGACAGCGCAATCCTGAAAAAAGTCACCTGATAGCCAAACTGCTGCCCTTTGTCGGATTGCACATTCCCGGTTAAATACCACCATTCATTTTTGTACCCTGGGTGGGCTGAATGGTCTTCGGGAAAGTGGAACGGGCGCACTACTTGAGCGCGCAGGTAGCCCTCAGTGTCGCTGTTGCCCAGAGCGCGGTAGAGGCTGTTTGGTTCGGGTCTGGAATCGCAGGCACTTAGTAGCAAGCTTAGCAGTAAGGCCAATACAGATTTACTCAGCGATAAAGTTTGACGCAAGCAGTGCGGTCGGATTGCTGTTTTAAATCCGGCTAAATTGACCACTGGCTGTGTTTCATGGCGCATACTATTCTTCCCGTAGTGCCCGGGCGATGGTTAATTTAGCGCAATGACGGGAAGGGTAAATACCGGCTAGCAAGGCCGCGATAATGGCCAATGTGAATCCCTCAATAATTACCGATACGGGTATCTGTTGTTTCATGCTCCAGCCAAATGAACGCAGGTTGATGACGTCGATTAACAGGGTTGACATGAGGTACCCCAAAGGGATGGCCAGCAACCCGGCGAATGCGCCCATTAATCCGGTTTGAATGTAAATGATTCGCCTGACCTCTTGAGGTGTAGCACCAGTTGCGCGTAACAGTGCAAACTCAGAGGTGCGTTCCAGTTGCAGCGCCATCAGCGCGCTCAATACGCCAATAAATGCGACCAGAATAGAGAGCATTCGTAGCACGTGAGTAATTGTAAAAGTACGGTCAAAAATAGCCAAAGATGCGTTGCGGATTTCACTGTTAGCCCTGACCTGGATAGTTGTCGCCGCCAGCTGGCCTGGCTCGGTGTTCTGAAGGTAATCGCTTACCAGCTGCCGAATTTGATCAGTCCATTGTGTCGAATCGGCCTGTTTGGTTTTGTACAATCCCAGTGCAGAAACATTCTGGTCTTGCCAATGCCGCTGATAGAGGGACTGTGCCATGATAATCAGGCCCTGACTGGAGGTGTAATCGTAAAATATGCCCAAAACGGGAAAGGCGCTCTCACCATCAATGGTTTTAAGCGTGAGTTGGTCGCCGACGGTCAAGTTTCGATGAAAGGCTAGTGGCTCGGATATGAGCAAGCCTTTTTCTGCAAAAAAGGCTTTGCGAACGAGGCCGGCGTCACCCTGTTTGAGGTTAAAGCCCCGGGTGTTGTCAGCGGCTTCAGATACTGCCATTAGGCGTAAAGTGCCCGATGAACTATCAACCCGGGTGGTTCTGTTTTGCCAGATAGAGGAAACCTCGGGATGGCGCTGTATCTCCTCAATGAGAGCCTTGGGCAACCCGGGAGTACTTGAGTTGCCTGCGTGCCCCTTGACGCTAATATAGAGGTCACTGTTCAGCGATTGCTGAAGCCAACTATCGACACTGCTTCTAAAGCTGCCGATCATGATGCCCACACCGATGGTGGTTGCGATTGCGATTGTCAGCGCAGTGACTGCCAGTCCAGTGCGACTGAGCCCAGACGTAACGCCTCTTAGGGCAAGGCGGAATATCAGCCTGTCAGGCAGCAGCTTCATCAAACTCTGCAGGAGTAACGACAGTGTTTTTACGCACTGTGGTATGACCAGGCTGAAACCTAAAACGGTCAGGGCCAGGGCTACAAATCCAGCGGTGAGACTGGTACCTAACCAATAGGCAAGAACGATACCCAACCCGCAGAGCAGGCATCCCAGCGCGCTGAATTTGGGCAGATTGCGTGCAATGCGTTGGTGCAAACTGGAACGTTGCTGTACGCTCACCGGTTCTGATCTTGCGGCCTCCAGTGCCGGAAGTAATGCGGCGACCAAACTGGTGGCCAGACCCAATATTGACCCTTTGAGCAGTGATCCCGGCGTTACCAGAAAGGAAGTGACCTGGATACTATAGTAAATGTCATTGATGGTTCGGGTGACCAGTTGTACCAAACCCTGTCCCAGTAGAATTCCCATTACAATGCCTGCCAGCGTGCCAATGAGGCCGAGAATAGCAGCTTCGCCCAATACCAGGGCAAATAGTTGTGCGCGGGTGACCCCGAGGGCTCTCAAGGTGCCGAGCATGGGGCGCCGCTGCAATACCATAAATGTGATAGTGTTATATATTAAAAAGCCGCCCACCAGTAATGCCAGCAAACTCATTGCGGCAAGATTGATATGAAAGGCCGCAGTCATCTCAGTGAGCGATTGATTGATCGCTTCGGATTTATGCAGCTGCAGGTTAGCTGGTAGTCGGTCTATCAAAGCCTGCGGCACTTCATTCTCAAATATCAGGTTGATTCGATCCAGGCGGCCCGGTTGACCTAATAGCTCTTGAGCAACAGCTATATCAGCCAGAAAAACTCCCTGCGCATCAAGTGGGCTGTCATTTGCAATCAGCGCTACTACCTGTACGCGGCTGGAAAGATTGTTATGTGTTACCTCCACCCAGTCGCCGACTGACAGATTGAGTGCCGTGGCTGTGGACGCGGATAGGGCAACTCGATTGGGCTTTAGAAACAGATCGAGCCCTGATGGTTCCGACAAACCAATGCCACTATTGAAAATACTGTTATCGGCCAGTGGGTCGATACCCAACAGCTGATACTGCCGACCTTTGACTAACAGTTGTCCCGATACGATCGGAGCGCTTTTTCTCAGCCCATACTGCGTGCGTAATTCTGTGTAAAAGCTTTCTGCGATACCCTGATCATCGCCCACAATAGAATGGGTAGCTTTTCCGGTAATCATCTCTAACGATAGACTGAAAGAGCGTTTGGCGCTTTGATTGGCCAGATCCACAGCGACTACCACCGCAACGCCCAGTGCGATTCCCAGTATGGTTAGCCAGGTTTGCCAGGGGTGCCGCCTAAGGTGCCGGAAACTGGTTTTCACCAACAGTGGCTTTACCACGCGAATTCGCCTACTCGTTCGGCTAACTGGCCCTGTTCCAAGGTGAGAATACGATGAGCGCTTTTTGCGACGGATTGGCTATGAGTCACCAGGATAATAGTTAGCCCCTCTTGCCTGACCAGTTGGTTGAGCATTTGCATCACATCGCGACCAATCTGTGCGTCTAAGTTGCCGGTCGGTTCATCTGCCAGTAGTAGGCTGGGATGATGGGCGATCGCCCGTGCGATCGCGACCCGTTGCTGCTCTCCACCTGAGAGTTGGTCGGGGAAACGCATGCCATAGTCCGCTAGCTCAACCTGTTTTAGAAGGCTGGCGACCCGTTGCTCCGTATCCTTCCTGCTCCAGCCGTTTAGCTCCAGGGGTAAAGCTATATTTTCCGCAACGCTCAGGGTGTTTACCAGATGGAATAATTGATAGATAAAACCGATATGTTTGCGACGATAGAGGGTTAAGTCTGGCTCTCGTAAGGTGCTGATTTCGTGGCCATCTATGTTGATGCTTCCGGATTGAGGTTTGTCGATGCCGCTAATCAGGTTCAGCAAAGTAGATTTGCCTGAACCGCTTCGCCCAAGCAGTGCGACCGATTCTCCCTCTTGTACCGATAGGTCGATACCGCCAAGGATTTCGCGATGTCGGGTGCCTTCGCTTATGCGATAACGCAGGTTCTGAATATCCACCAGCGGCTGTCCCATATTATCGTTCATGCTCCTCTAATTTCAGTTACTGATAGAGTGACCGCCTGACCAACGGCTAATTCCGGCCTTACATCGACGTGTTCCTGATGTTAACAATAAAAGCACTGGGTCGGCATCTACTATGATAAATTTTCCAGCATAGATGATGAGGAAGGGCAGCCACAATCAGCAAAATAGCGGACTCTGGTATCTGCTGAATTTCTGTGTAACTATGCGGTCTTTTTGCTGGGGTTCTCTATTCGCTAGGGGCCTATATTCGCTGGGGCCCTATAACCGCCGGGGCGCTATAACAGCTACTAAGGTCAATACGTTTTGCTAAAACGATTATTAAAATTTGAACGAGGGCGATCACCACTTCCGGATTATTTAACGGTGATCAGGCGCAAGGTGAAATGGGCGCGAATCAAAGTGCTTGTCGGCGGAGATGTGCATATGGTGGTGCCTCACGGCTACAAAGACGCGCAAATCCGCACGCTTTATCATAGTAAATTAGATTGGATTAAAAAAAAGCGAGCACAATTGTGTCGCTCTGCGGAAGATGTTTTGCAGATTCAGGAGGGGCAGCTGCTTTTGCTGGGTAGCGGCTATCGGGTGATATATGCGCCGCAGCAAACAGAAGAAATAGATCATTGTGAACGCCTTATTACCACTTCTGTGAATTTGCAGGATCGCGATCAACAGGGATACTGGTACCGTGATTATGCCAGACTCTATCTCAGCGAGCGTCTCCATAAGTTGGCCGGTGAGGCGGGTTATCAATTTAATCGTTTGTACATTCGCGCCCAGAAAACACGCTGGGGTTCCTGCAGTGCGTTGGGGAATATCTCCTTGAACTGGAAGCTGGTCAAGGCGCCGGTATTTGTCAGTGATTACGTGATTTACCATGAACTGGTGCATACCCGGTTTATGAATCATGGTGCAGACTTCTGGCTGGCAGTAGAGCAGCTGGTGCCAGATTTACATGATGCCAAAGACTGGTTGCGCTATAACGGCCCCTACCTCTGATTGCTGTACCGTACAATTCAGTGAAAATCTGCAAAATTACTCTAGACTTAGGGGACAGTCTTTAATCGGGTGAGCCTCAGTTTTGTTTCGACTAATAAAAAATTTTGTCATTCTTGCCTTTGTTGTGCTGTCTACGGCACTGGCCTATGCCATCTACGCGGGAGTCATTGATAAAGATTCCGTGATGGACTGGTTTCAGTCTCTGCGTGGATCGACAGTTGCTCAGCCACAAGAGCCACCAGGTACTGAACAACCAATCCCCGATCCCCAGCATTTTTTCTCACAGCTGACCGAAGGTATTGAAGGTTTTCAACGGTTGGTTAACTGCGCGCCAACAACGACCTTTGCGGTGGAAGAGGGAAGAAATACGCAGATATATCGTTGGAAAGATCAGGACGGACAAATTCATTTTAGTGACCAGGAGCCTGGTGAGTTACTCAATTCGGAGCAAATGGCGATACATTTTCCCGATCGTAAAGCCTATTTTAAACTGGAATTAGTGCAGGATACCCGGCGTCAAACGCCCTTTGCGCGGGATAGAATCAGTGCGGAGGTGCGACAGATTTATGGGATTATGGCAAAGGATCTGTCTTTGGATCACCTGCGGCAGGTGTCGCTCAAAGTGCGTATTATTGAAACTCAAGAAGATTTTCAGGCATACAGGCAGCGAATCGCACCGCAGCTCAATACCAACACCGGTTTTTATAGCAGTGAGTATAATGAAGCGGTGGTTTTTCAGGGGACCAACCCAGACAGGATGCATGGGGTTATCCGTCATGAGGCGACCCATGTCATCGTTGCGGGTCTTTATGGTTATACGCCTGTCTGGTTCAATGAAGGGTTGGCTGAGTATTTTGAGCATATGGAAGTGCAGGGGCAGATGAGAACGGTATCTCCTGTGTTCCGGCACCTGGAAATTTTGAGGGCCGGTCAGCAAAATGGAGCGCTAATGGATCTGCGGGACTTTATGCAGCTTAATCCTCAGCAGTGGTACCAACAGAAAATCGATGAGAAATATGCATTGGCCTGGTCGCTTATCTATTTCCTGCTCTCGGACGAGCAGGGGGTGTTGGTACTGAAGGAAACCATGAATCAATTAGCCAAGCATTACTGTTGGAAGTTTTCGTCCGTTGAGTATCTTGAACAATTCTATCCGGGTGGCTTTGATACCTTTGTTGCGAACTGGCAGGCCTGGTTGCTCACTGCACCTCAACCACACAGGTATTAATTGCGGCATGCCTCCAGCGCCTGACGCAGATCCGCAATAATATCATCCGCGTGTTCCAGCCCTACCGAGAGTCGAATTAACGAATCACTGATGCCAGCCTGGCGACGGGTTTCCGGATCATAGCCCGAATGTGTCATCGATGCTGGATGCTGGATCAGCGTTTCGGCATCGCCCAGACTGACGGCACGTTTGCAGAGTTCCAGGGTATCCATAAAGTGCACAGCATCAGAAAAACTGCCATTTAGTTCGAAAGCAATCATTCCACCGGCTGCCTTCATTTGGCTGCCTACCAGTGAATGGCCTGGATGGGATTCTAGTCCAGGATAATAGACGGCTTTGACTAAAGGCTCGGCTTCCAGAAATTCAGAGACATGTTGGGCATTTTGACAATGCCTTTCCATTCGTAAATGCAGGGTCTTAAGTCCGCGAATGACCAGCCAGGCGTCGTGAGGGCTAAGGATAGCACCCATATTTTTCAGGGTGGTCATTTTGATTTCGCTGATTAAAGACTCTTTTGCGCAGATGATTCCGGCAATTACATCACCGTGGCCATTCAGATACTTAGTGGCGCTATGAACAATAACGTCAATACCAAACGCAGCGGGTTGTTGCAGCGCCGGGGACATAAAGGTATTGTCGATGACGGTAGTGACACCGGTGCTTTTGCCGATTTTGGCTATCATGTTGAGATCAACACAAATCATATTCGGGTTGAGTGGTGTTTCGGCGTAAATAACCCGGGTGTTTTCCTGTAAAACACTACGGATGGCTGATTCGCTGCAGATGTCGACAAAGGAAACCTCGATACCCAGGTCTTTGCATTTGTTTGAGAATAGCGCATAGGTGCAGCCATACAGCGCAGAAGAGGCGATCATATGATCACCTGATTTGAGTAACGCGAA
>CBDUGR010000089.1:0-7735 GCA_965366515.1 uncultured Gammaproteobacteria bacterium
ACGGTGTGGAAGCTATACCGAGTGCGACAGTTTTGGGGTTCCTGAACAACAACGCCAGCGCCGCGGCGAGGTCTTTGCTGCTCGGACCGTCGGCTACGGCCAGGTCATGCCCCGGTACCTCCGCGGGGTCGAGCACGTCCATATCGATGTGAACGTAGACCACGTCGACTCTGTCGGCGAGCTCAGCCATCTGTTGTTTCAGCTTGGCGGATAGCTCACGAATGTCCTGCACAGAGAATTGCTGGACCTCATGCTCGGCAAAACGATCGGCCTCGAGTGGGTCGAGGTCACGCACGCCACCCCAGACGATGTCACTCATGGGCAATGGCTCTGCCAGCCCCGTAGTCATACGAATATTATGCAGTGCATGACCTGCAGCCACCGCCACGGGCATGCCGCCGAGCATCCCGGACAGCGTGGTTTCCGGCGTATTGAAATCCCCATGCGCGTCGATAAAGATCAGTCCGACGCGCCGCGCATTGCCATCAGAATCGTATTTGAGTCCCGAAAGCATGCCGAGCAAGTCGTTACAGTTGGCCTCGAGGCCAATCGTAATCAGGCCGTCCTGCAATCCCTCACGAACCACATCGGCAAAATTTGCATTCGCCAGTGCCATGCGATTCCACTCACCATACTGGCGCTCTTGCTCCGCGTTCAGGCGAATGTCCTGAATGGGTCGAATCAGCTCGCCGCCCCATTCGCCGATAAGACGTTCCAGCCCTGCAGCATGAATGTAGTCAGGGCCGGTAGACAGCTCCGGTGAATTGCGCGCGCCACCGTACGGGTTCTTGATGACATCAACCTTGACTGCTGCATTTGCAGCGAGTGATAAACTGGCGCTTAAAATTGCAGCCAGGAAAACGCGACTAGGTTTCAAGCTTCAATCCTCTTAAATATCTACAAAGACAATGTCCCCGAGTGTAAAGCGCAGAGAAATTGATCCATTTTTCACTAAATTGCCAGGAAACCAATGACTATCGATGATCAAACCGTGATTTTGCGTATTCGTATACAGCAAACTCCAAAGGGTGCTCTTCGCTGAACCTGTCTCGGTAAGATTCCGGAACTGGCTGATCCCGTTCAGTGACATTAACCATTGAAAGTGACGTTGGATCAAATTCTTTGCCCAGCTTTAGCGCAATACGTTCAAGACTGATTGCTAACATTTCCGTGATGCCAATTTCGATAAAAAATTCATCCAAGATATCTTTGAAATTCGTCAGATTCATCTCCCTGGGGAAGTGATTCAAGATATTTGGTTCCACATTTGTCAAGCTCTCCTCGAGGGTTCCCGTGGGAGCTCTAGACCGATCCTTCCAGTTGTTAGACCACTTCCGCGTAAAGAAATAGTGCGAAACAACCGTTTCGAATGGGTCACGCAAAATGGTCACAAATTGCCGGACCGTTGGGTAATAATCTTCAATTCCAAAGCCACGAAGTTTATTGAAATGCCCATAAATCACAGGCGGGCATTCCGAACCGAACAGAACATCAGGTGACAACAACTCTGGCATCTTACCTTCATCCTCAGAGTAATAATGTCGGTGTAGGTTGTCAGGAAACCATCCCTCCACAGTGCTTAGTACGGCAGTTCCTGCAGATTTTGGAACATGAATAAAGATCAAAGGCTGTTCGGGATCGTAACTGCGCATTTAGCTTTCTCCGTGATCTAACTGAAGCCTTACTACTGAATCTCCGACAAACGTCGATGCTATTTTATGTCAATCACCAACGCCAGGCGCCTCGGCAATAGCCATATTGATATTACCAGCTGCGGTCCCGGTAATTTGTTGATCATTCTTGAGGTTGGCACGCTTTCCTCGCTCTTCAAGATTTTTCCCTGCGAATTTTTGTTTTTCCTTACAGGTTGACCCTATTATGCCTATACTCATGCCACCGGGGGACGCTTTGGAATACCGATAATTCATGAAAGAAGATCTGAACCAAGAAACGTTTGACCTTGTTATTAGCGCTGACAAAAGCGTTAGTGACGCCGTAAGGGAATTGTTCCAGTACCGTGATCTGTTTTACATTCTCGCCTGGCGTGATTTCAAGGTGCGGTACAAGCAAACGGTAATTGGTGCCTTGTGGGCGCTTCTGAGGCCGCTGCTGACTATGGTGGTTTTCACTGTCGTCTTTGGGAAAATCGCCGGACTTCCAAGTCCGGGTGATGCCCCTTATGCGATCATGGTTTTTACGGCGATGTTACCCTGGTATTTTTTTTCCAGTAGCTTCCAGGAGGGCAGCAATGCACTGGTGGCGAATGCCAATATGATATCCAAGGTTTATTTTCCAAGAATTATCGTTCCAGTAAGCAGCCTGTTTGTCAATTTCATCGATTTCTTGATTTCAGTCGGGGTTCTAGCCCTGATAATGATGTTCTACCAGTTTTCTCCCAGCGAGAATATTATCTTCCTGCCATTGTTCGTGATCTTGTTGGCCTTATTCACGGTCGGTCTGAGTTTATGGATGTCGGCACTCAATGTTCAGTATCGCGACGTGAGATATGTCGTCCCCTTTATTGTCCAGCTGGGTTTGTATGTGTCACCCGTTGGCTTTGCTTCCAGCGTTGTAGCGAATGATTGGAGGGCGCTGTATTCCCTGAACCCGATGGTTGGCGTGATCGATGGGTTCAGGTGGTGTGTTATAGGCGGCGATATCAGTTTTTATTGGCCCGGGTTGTGGCTGTCAATAGTGATAACAGCGTTGCTATTAGTGACGGGTTGCCTGTTCTTTTTGAAAACAGAAAGAAAATTCGCTGATGTTATTTGATGGTATAGGCGCCTCTAATCGATGACTACCGTTCTCAAAGCTGACTCCATCTCCAAGCAGTACATTATTCAGCATCAGAAAACCCCGGGCTACAAGACCCTTGCCGAAAGCCTGGCTGTTTTGAGTGCCCGGGTCTTTAATCGAATAAAATCCCCTTTTTCAAGCTCTTCAACATCAGCGGCTGAAAAGTTCTGGGCCCTGCAGGATATTAATTTCGAAATTAAGCAGGGAGACAAGGTTGGCATCATTGGTAGCAACGGCGCTGGTAAATCCACTCTCTTGAAAATACTGAGTCGAATTACTGCGCCTACCACCGGAAGAGTAGGGGTTAATGGGCGGGTTGCCAGTTTGCTGGAGGTAGGTACAGGGTTTCATCCGGAACTTACAGGGCGTGAAAATATTTTCCTGAATGGCGCTATTCTGGGAATGTCCAAACGTGACATTCAGTCACGATTTGATGAGATCGTTGCTTTCTCTGAAATAGAGAAGTTTTTGGACACCCCGGTAAAGCGTTATTCCAGCGGCATGTACGTTCGCCTCGCTTTTTCGGTTGCGGCACATTTGGAACCGGATATTTTTATTGTGGATGAAGTGCTTGCTGTGGGTGATTTGGCGTTCCAAAAGAAATGCCTGGGAAAAATGGATGATGTTGGAAAGTCAGGACGCACATTGTTATTTGTGAGCCACAATAATTCAGCGATCAAAAGCCTGTGCAGTCGGGGGATTTATCTCGAGGGTGGCTTGATCGCGGCTGACGGTGAAGTGGCGGAAGTTGTCGATAGCTATTTATCCAATACATACCATGGTGAGTATGAGAGTCTGGTTGACCTGGAGCGCCTGAAAGCATGTGATGCTGCCGGTTTTAAGATTGACAGCATTGCAGTTAGCAATTTATCACGCCCTGATCGACAGTTGAGTTCGGGTGATGATATCCAGTTTCGCGTTAACTATGAATTTACGGGGAGCAACCCTACGCCGGCACTGATTTTTTCGATAAAGAATAGCTACGGAGTCGAGGTTTGCCGCCTTAGTAATTTACCCACCAGTGGAGTGGTTCTGGAGTTGAAGGCTCGGGGCGCAATTGAATTGACTATTCCCAGTTTGCCTCTGACAAAAGGCACTTACTATGTTGATGTTGGCTATGCCCATCAAAATGTCGAGCGTTATTTTACGGTCGAGGCGTTGATTCGATTGGATATTGGCGGGGCTGATGTTTATGGCAGTGGGTTTGAGCTTGACGAAAGCCGCGGTCTTGTCTGGATGGCTCATACCTGGAATTCAGTTTAAAGGGTAAAGCCAACGCGCCATTGGGCTATGGTCTTGTATAAGATTTTTGCGGCAGTTCGCAAGGGATGATGCATTGATTTCGCACAAGCTGAAAGTAATTTTTATACATGTGCCCCGGACTGGGGGGACGAGTATTGAGATGGCTTTGATAGGAAAGGATTGGTGGGATGTTGATCCAGACACAAAGCACATTGATTGGGTAAAAGCCAAAGAAGTATATGCCCGGTACTGGGATGATTACTTTAAGTTTAGTGTAGCCAGGAATCCATGGGATTGGCTGGCATCACTATATAACTCTCATCGCAGAGGTGGTGATAAGAGTTGGTCAGAGTTCATTGCATCACCGAACCTTAGAGACCACGAGCAAGAAAGCATTATTCAAAGCGATATTATTGGCAATGAAGTGGATATGGTACTTCGGTTTGAGCATTTACAGGATGATTTTTCTTACTTGTGCAAAAAAATCGGTGTAGAGGCGAGGCTTCCTCATGTTGAGATCGGCCAGGGAGAACGGACCCATTATTCTGAATATTACACTGATGAGCAGAGATTCTTAATCGAGAGGATGTTTGGTAAAGATATTGACAGGTTCAATTACAGTTTTTCCAGCCCGGCAATTGAAGCCAGCCAACAGAACAAGCAAATAATTTCAAGCTTGAAAGGTGATGTGGTTGAGTTAAATCTGCAGTTAAAGAAAGCGGAAGACGAGTTGGCGCGCCTGAAGAAACTACTGCAGGCAGTCAGGGGCGATTTAACGGTGTTTTATCGGTCTATGAATTGGAAGCTTTACCAGCTGGTTCAGGGTTTTTGTGGTTTTTTTCGCGCGGATACAGATGGAAGAAAAAAAGTGAAGGCGGCATTACGCTTGCTAAATGATGAGTTTAAAAAATAGAGTTTTAAAACTAACAACGCTGCGCTGAATGAGCGAACTCCGAAACTACGATGCCAGCTCCTTGCATGCCATCCATAGATGAAAATAGTCGTGCCTGGGATGGGGAGCATCAGTGGGAGTTAGCCGGTGATGTATGGCCTTTTTCCCGGAGCGTTGTCGGGCTTGACGAAATTATTGAAAGGTGACATCTGAAAACACAATTATCCATTGTCATTGCTACCTTGGATTGCTCCGAAAAGCTTGAGGCAAGCTTGGAAAGCGCCATTCCGATACTTAGTTCCTATCCAAGTGATTACGAAATACTAGTAAAGGACTGTTCATTGGATGACAAGGTTAGGGATACAGCAAAACGATACTCGAAAATACTAAATATTCGCTATATACATCAGCCTGATTCCGGAATTTACGAGGCCTGGAATCAAGCACTTTCTCACTGCGACGGCAGGTGGATTTATTTCATGGGCGCAGACGATCTGTTCGCCGAAAACTTTCCGTTCAATGACCTGATGGACGAATTAAGGAAGCAAGCAAAACCTGTTATTTCGATTCCGGTAAAATACGTTTTCAATACTTATAG
The DNA here is from genome assembly GCA_965366515.1 of uncultured Gammaproteobacteria bacterium. Lineage (GTDB taxonomy): Bacteria > Pseudomonadota > Gammaproteobacteria > Pseudomonadales > IMCC2047 > JAJFKB01. Next base: position 5,529 of record CBDUGR010000089.1, read on the forward strand.
CTCGGTTTCAGCCATTGACATCAAAAACTTTCGTAAACACATCAGGTACAAAAACCCGTTTCACCATCAAGGCATTTTTCATCAATCGGATATATTAAAAAAAATCGGCTTTGATACCAGTTTTCGGATTAGTGGCGACTTCAATACCTTGTTAAAAATGACGAAGTCCGATCCTGACAATATTGTATGTCTCAAATTGCCTCCCATGGTAGAAATGCATAGTGGAGGAATTTCTACCATGATCAGTACAAATTTCGACCGCCTGAAAGAAAGGGCAAAGGTCAGAAATAATAACAATATTTCCACCAAATATAGCGTGGTATTTTTGTCCTACATTGCAGCAGCCGTAAAAGTATTGCTCTCAAAGTTCATAGGGGATGCGAAACTGACAAACGCAATATTCAGGTTCAAAACGATGTTGTTATCGTCAACAAAATTGTAATAGTCATTTCCCCTCGCATGTTGATTATCAAATGCTCGTTTCAGCTCTTTGAACTCTCTTTTATTTGGCTAACGACAGAAGCCTGTTTAAATAGGCATGGCCAGCAGTTGCAGCTCTTTTTTTGTAAACGGATAGATTCGAAGCAATACACAGAAGTGCTTCGGAAAACTCATTAACTGTCGTCGCTGTCTTACCGTTTTCATGGCTAATCACATCGACCAGCCCGGTATTGTCCGTACATACAATGGGCACTCCATTAGCAAGCGCTTCTACAGCGACGCCCGAACCACGAAGCTTGTAGGTCGAAGTATATGGAAGAAGAAGAATGCTACAAGACTCCATGACACCTTCATATTCATTAGAAGGTATGCTCTCGCTTATAAACCTAATGTTGTTGTGCTGAGAAAGTCTATTTACCTCTACATCGAGATGTTCTTGTGCCCTGGGTTTTTGAATTACAAAAACAACTTCCAAGTCGTCACGGCAGACCATATTGAATTGCTCAACGATATCGGGCACTAAATGAAAGCCCTTATCTCGTCGACCTCCACCTAGTACCCCAATGACAATCTTACTGTTCGAAGCGAGCGGTTTGTTGTCTCGTAGAATAGGGAAGGTAGGGTATGGATACACTGGAACATCAAAACCCAGTTGTTTACTCGCATAATGAGCGTGGGCCGACACTTCTGTATAAACGAATAGTCTTTTTGTTTTGCTCCTTAGCCGAATCAACGTATCTATAATTTTGTCGTATGGATATCCCCCGGTCATCCAATTTGCTTTGTCAAACATCAGCTCAACATGTACCGATGGCCAATGCTGTAACGGAGTTCGTTTATGTAGCTTATAGAGTGCGCGCAGCATCAACCAGTCAGCTGTTGGTAAAAAAACGTGATCGGTAGAACCAACGAACTCCTTTGAAAATAACTCAGATAGTGTGTCAAAAGTCTTGCTGATCACCTTCTGATAGTAAAAAAAATACCGTAATCGTTTTTTTAGATTGGTTCGCCCGCTTTTGAAATCATCATATATCGAATAGTCAAATATGCGGTGGGCTACGACAGAAGGCTTTTCGAGATTGCTCGATCGGTTAATACCCCAGACAACATTAATTCCGTTGTCCAGGAATATCGAGGTGTGATTAAGCAAAGCATTGGCATCATGTGAATTGTCATGGTCGATAGCAGATGGGGATAATATTATTACTCTCATGAGCTTCGGTAATTTTTTCCTATTTGTGGAATAGTGTTCCTGTTCATACAAGGCCTGACTTCGGCCCCTGAGCTTTTCTTGACCCCAGGTTCTTTCTGATTACCTTCACAAGGTGACTGCGGTATGTTTCATAAATCACAGATTGAGATGGATTTATAAAGATATTGTGATACCCGTTAGCGATCATCTCTTTGTGCAAGGCAATGTGTTCGCAGAGGTAGCCGACTTCTGGGTCGTCGTTTGGTAAGGCCCGATATTTTGCGCTCATTAATGCGCCGTATTCGTAAATAGCCATTCCGCCAAACGCTGACGTTACAGGGTATAGCGGCATTCCCCGCTTCAGGTTCTTGAGGAGGAGCTGGTTCTCGAAAATAATTCGTTTGGTCCTGGGGCGGTTATCACCAATTTCGCAAAATGCATAAGTATCAAAATATTTGTAGCCATTATAAAAGTCACTGAAGGCAGAGGATTTTATACCGTTGGAAGCAATAGCGTTCCAGTCGGTTTCTTGTCCAAAGCTATTTGCAATGCCATCGATTGGTATTCTTTCCAC
>CBDUGR010000090.1:0-7585 GCA_965366515.1 uncultured Gammaproteobacteria bacterium
AGTGCGGCGTTTTGTCACCGACAGCCCCACCGAATCTCTGGTTTCACTGGTGGCAGATACGTTCCTGGATACCGGTGGTGATATCCAGGCGATGTTGTGGACAATTTTTCTGTCGGACGAATTTACGCAATCAGCGGATGAAAAGCTTAAGCGGCCGATGGAATTCATCGGGTCAGCCTTGCGCGGAGTTAATGCGACCCTTGAGCGAGGATCGCGGAATATTCTTCGGGATTATTTGATCTCTCTGGGACAGATGCCTTTTGACTGGGTGCCGCCCAATGGTTATCCAGATGTGGCGGGCTACTGGGCTTCGACCAATGGCATGCTTAATCGCTGGAACTTTGCTTTGGCTCTTGCACATATGGATTTGAGAGGGATTCGTTTCGATTATTTTTCTTTGATTGGCCGAAACTGGCGTCCTGCCAATATTGTGGATGCCTTGGCCAGAAATTTATTGCATCGGGAGTTACTGGAGCAGGATCGGCAAATGTTTATTGAGTATCTGGCACCTAATGCGGGGGCAGATGAGCTGCTGGGCTCTCAGCAGCTGGAGAGTCGAGTTCCGGGTCTCATCGGATTGATGCTGAGCTCAGATTATTTTCAGTATCGTTGAGCCTGAACTATCAGCCTAACTATCGACAATATTAATTGGAGAAATGGACATGAAACTTTCACGCAGGCAGGTTTTTAAATTGATGGGTGTTACCGGTGCTGCCGCTTACATACCGCGAATTGTTTTCTCGGAGAATGGTTCAACCTCAGCCTCAACCGGTGATACGGTGATTATTATCTATCTACGCGGTGGAGCAGATGCGCTGAATATTGTTCCTCCCTATGGTGATGCCAACTACTCGAAACTAAGGCCGACCCTGGCAATACCTTCCCCTGATAGCGGTGTTGAAGGTGCCGCACTGGATCTCGATGGGTTTTTTGGACTGCATCCTTCAATGGCGCCGCTATTGCCCTTTTATCAATCGGGAGAGCTGGCGATAATTCATGCTGCCGGTTCGCCTAATCCCAGTCATTCGCACTTCGAGTCTCAGGACTTAATGGAGCGTGGGTTGGGGGAGAACGACACCATCTATACAGGTTGGTTTGGGCGCTATCTGGATTATACAGGCGTACCGGAAGAGGACGCGGTCTTTCGTGCCATGGCGATGGGGAGTACTGCGCCAAGGAGTCTCGCACACAGTGAGCCTTCAATTGCTATGAATAGTATTGAAGGATTTAATCTCCTGGCAGATGACAGTCAGAAAGCTGAACTGCAAGCGCGCTTGTCAGCACTTTTTAGTGGTAATTCATTGTTGGATCAGCAGGCGGTCAATACGCTGGTTGCGGTACAGTCGCTGGAATTGGCCGATCCTGCACAGTATCCGGTTGAAAATGACGCGGAATATCCGGATACCAGTTTTGGTCGTGAACTGATGGAAGTAGGACAAATGATTCGCGCGGGATTGGGTGTTCAAGTTGCGGGTATTAATCTGGGCGGATGGGATACCCACGAGGGCGAGATCGCGACCTTGGACACACTGCTCGCAGAGTTTGCCCAGGGCCTCGCGGCCTTTAGTACTGATATGGGAGAGCTGATGTCTGGAATTACCTTGGTTACCATGACCGAATTTGGGCGGCGCGCTTACGAAAATGGATCCGGTGGCACAGACCATGGACATGCCAGCTTTATGATGGCGATGGGACGTAATGTTAATGGCGGCAATGTTTACACTGACTGGCCTACACTTGACGATAATGCGCTCTACGCATCAGGAGATTTGGAAGTCACCACGGACTATAGAAGCGTTTTGGCAGAGTTAGTGGTTAACAGAACCGCGGGAATGCCTGTTGAGGAGTTATTTCCTGACTTTGCGGGGTCGGATTTTTTGGGTGTTTTCCAAACTGGATAAAGACTTTCACTGTAATATAATAATGAAGATTCTCTCTGATGCTTGCAGTCAGAGGAAAAAGGAGGCAATCATGAAAAGCAAGATTCTAACTATAATCTGTTTGATCTGGACAATAGCAGGATGCTCCTCTCGACCCGTACATAGTGAGACGACTATCGTCGCACCGGAATCGGAGGTTGCTGAGGATCTGGATCTGAAAGCGGTGAGCGTGCTCTTTAAAAACTCGAAAAACATTGAGTCTTTCGAGCGTGCGCTCAATGACCCTTCGTTAGGTATTAATAACCTGGATCTTAACCGGGATGGCGAAATTGACTTCATTCGGGTAGTGGAGGAATCAAAAGGGGCATCGCGTCTGGTTATCTTGCAGGTGCCTTTGGCAAAAGATGAATATCAGGATGTGGCTACCATTGAGGTCGAACGCTACGCGGATAATGAATATCGGATGCACCTGCATGGACATCCGGTTGTCTATGGGCCTGATTTTTATATTACTCCAATGGGTGTGCATATACATGCCTGGCCGGTGATTGGCTGGATGTATGGACCGGTCTATCGACCTTATCGCTCTGGATTTTATTTTGGCTTTTATCCGAGCTGGTGGCGCCCATGGCGGCCTGCTGCAGTTTCGGTTTATCACACGCGTGTTGTGAATTACGTAGGGCCTACGAGATTCCATGTGAAAAGAGTGAGTGTGGTAAGGCCCGCCGCAAGAATTAGTTACACACCCAGATCCTCTACGCTGGTTAAGCGAACAAGAGTTACCAGGACAACCAAGGTGGGCGGTAAAACTACTCGGGTAACCAAAGGTGTCAAAGTAACCAAGAATAATAACACCGGTAAGAAGAGCCTTACCGCCGGCAGTAAAAAGGTGACCAAGACAAAAAAAGGCAGTAAAACAAAGGTTAAGAAAGTAAAAATTAAAAAGCAATAGGTAGGGCGTTGCAAAGAGGGTGGTGCTGACTAAGGCGTTTTCTTGGTCAATGTCACCCTTTGTCCCATAGCTCTTTAATGGGATAATCCCGGCGGCTAATCACTGAGCGCATAATTACAAAGCTATGATATTTGATGATTTTCAGGTCCGCGTTCAGCATCTCTGTTATGACACGCTGGTAGTCCTGGATGCTGCGACAAACAAACTTTAGCCAATAGTCGAACCCGCCACCACTCACCAGATGGCACTCCATAATTTGTGGTATTTTGGTAATTTCCTTTTCAAAATGCTGGTGATCCGTCAACCGATGTTCCGATAGCGTCATTTGTGTAAAGATATGAATGGTCTCGGCTATCAGGTTGATGTCAATCTCCGCACCATAGCGTGTTATATATCCGAGTTTTTCCAGCCGCTTAACCCGCTGCAGGCAGGGACTGGGTGAAAGTGCAACGGCTTCTGAGAGATGGACGTTGCTCATCCGCCCATCGTTTTGCAAATTCGCTAAAATATTAATATCGATGCGGTCTAGTCTATGTTCAGGATTCATCGTGCCGTGGTTGCTCGTTGTTAAGCCTTATCTGGAAGCTTTCTCAATATTAGAAAATTATATTTTGCATTATTTACTGTCAATAATACTAAATTAAACAAAGGGTTAATATTGCTGTTTTGAAAGATTGTTTCAAAACAGGAGAAATATTCAGCATGAAATGCTGAGCCTTTCCATGCAATCAAAGGTTAATGCCAGGAAAGATCTGTCATTATAGGCTGTATCCATAGCAAGAAGTTCCAGCAGGATTTCTTCACTTTAATTTGATATGACATACAAGCAGGTACTCATCATGAGCATAGAGTTACAGGATCCCTCTTTATTGCATATATAGATGGAGCCTGGTGTGATAGTAATTGCGGTGAAACGTTTACGGTGTTTAATCCGGCCAATGGCGATGAGCTGGCCGCCGTTGCGCATTGCGGCGCGGCAGAAACCAGGCGCGCTATCAGCGCCGCGGCATCGGCCATGGTTGAATGGCGCCTGAAAACCGCGAAAGAACGCGCCCAGCTTTTGCGTAACTGGTTTAATCTGGTTATGGATAATCAGGAAGATTTAGCGCAAATATTGACTGCAGAGCAGGGTAAACCTCTAGCCGAAGCACGGGGCGAAATTGCCTATGGGGCCAGCTATATTGAATGGTTCGCCGAAGAGGGTAAGCGCATTTACGGTGATACCATTCCTCAGCCATCGAATGACAAGCGTGTTATTTGCATTAAGCAGCCAGTAGGTGTTGTGGCTTGCATAACACCCTGGAATTTCCCCAGTGCTATGCTCACTCGCAAGATTGCTCCCGCGCTGGCAGCGGGCTGTACTGTTGTTTGTAAACCGGCCAATGAAACACCGTTATCAGCACTGGCATTGGCTGAATTGGCCGAGCGTGCGGGGATACACGCGGGTGTGATCAATATTGTTTCGGGTAATACTTTGGAAATTGGTGCTGAACTGACTCAGAGTCCGGTGATAAAAAAACTGACCTTTACCGGTTCTACGCAGGTGGGGAAATTGCTAATTCAGCAATGCGCCGGAACCGTGAAGAAAACTTCAATGGAACTGGGAGGTAACGCCCCCTTTATCGTGTTTGATGACGCAGATCTGGATGCGGCCGTGCAGGGCGCTATGGTGAGCAAATATCGTAACGCGGGACAAACCTGTGTTTGCGCTAACCGTATATTGGTCCAGGACTCCGTTTATGACGAATTTGCCGCTAAGTTTGCCGAAGCGGTTTCCCGGTTAAAGATTGGGGTAGGCGTGGAAGATGGGGTAACTATCGGACCTTTGGTTAATGAAGGTGCGGCTACCGATGTCGATGCAATGGTGCAGGATGCGTTGGCAAAGGGCGCGACTGCCATGTCCGGTGGAAAGCGCTCGGAACTGGGGGCCTGTTTTTACGAACCGACCATTCTAAGCAACGTATCCAGTGATATGCGCATATTTAGCGAAGAGATTTTTGGCCCGGTAGCGCCGTTGTTTAAGTTTAATACTGAAGCAGAGGCAATTCGTATGGCTAACGATACCGAATTTGGTTTGGCCTGCTACTTTTACTCGCGCGATATCGGACGTATCTGGCGTGTGGGTGAAGCCTTGGAGTATGGCATTGTCGGGATCAATGAAGGCATTATTTCCAATGAAATGGCGCCCTTTGGCGGCGTGAAAGAGTCGGGTAACGGTCGTGAAGGTTCGAAATACGGTATGGATGATTACTTGGAAATTAAGTATATGTGTTTGGGAGGTATTGATAAGTAGTTTAATGATGTCAGGATATTGTCCCATTGGGGTAGGCAGATTAGCTTATTTATTACACAACCTGTTTCCCTTCGCTTTTTTAGCGGCATAATAGGGAATTGCCTGTTCCGCAAGAGATCGATTCTATGACTGAATGCACAAAACCACTTTCCGGTATCCGTGTTATTGAACTGGGTCAGCTGTTAGCCGGCCCTTTTACGGGCTGCATGCTCGGTTATTTCGGTGCCGAGGTGATTAAAATTGAACCCCCAAAGGGCGGTGATCCCATCAGAGGTTGGCGCGAAGTACGCGATAATACGTCGCTTTGGTGGCGCAGTCTGGCGCGCAACAAAAAATGCATCACCCTTGATCTTAATGCAGAATCCGGCAGTGCGCTGGCGAAAAAGTTAATCGATAGCGCCGATGTGGTGATTGAAAATTTCCGTCCCGGGGTGATGGAGAAATGGGGTTTGGGCCCTAATCAATTTGAGCAATCCAATCCGGGGTTGGTTTACACTCGTATCTCAGGTTACGGTCAAACCGGGCCCTATGCGAAAAAAGCGGGGTTCGCTTCGGTTTGCGAAGGTATAAGCGGGTTTCGTTATGTGAACGGTTTTCCCGGTGACCCACCGGTACGCCCCAACCTGAGTATTGGCGATACTATTGCCGGGATACATGCGGCATTAGGCATTTGTCTGGCGATTATTGCGCGAGATAAAAGTGAGCATCATCAAGGCCAGGTAGTGGATGTCGCTCTTTACGAATCCATGTTTAATTTAATGGAAGCGGTAATTCCTGAATATGATGGCGCCGGAGTGATCCGCGAACCTTCAGGCACTACAGTCACGGGGATCGTACCCACCAATACCTATCGCTGCAAAGATGGCAAATATGTAGTGATCGGTGGTAATGGCGATTCGATTTTTCAACGTTTGATGGAGGCGGCAGGATTGACCGATGCAGCGCGAGATTCAAGGTTTGCTACGAATGCCGGAAGAGTCGAGCATGAGCAGGAAATTGATGGGCTGTTGGCAAGCTGGTGTGTGGGCAACGATTCCAGCGAAATATTACGTTTGCTAGAGGAGCATCGTGTACCGGCGGGGCCGATCTACAATGTAAAAGACATGTTTGAGGATCCGCACTTTAACGAGCGCGGCCTGTTTGAGCAGGTAAGCATTAATGGCGAACCGTTAAAAATTCCGGCGATCTTGCCCAAACTGAATTCAACGCCAGGTTCTACCGAGTGGCCCGGCCCGGAATTAGGTAGTCACAATGAAGAGATACTCGCTGGAATCCTGGGTTTGTCCGCTGGGGAAATACAAGAGCTGGCGGATCAGGGCATCACTTAATAGCCTATTTTGGCCTACCCGGCGTGAGCGTAATAGTTTTTCAACCGGCCCTGGTATATGTCGAACTTAACAAAACAATATTTTGAGCAACTGGATCAGCAGGATTTGTTGGCACCACTGAGGCAAGAGTTTTCTCTACCTGAGGGCATGCTATATTTTAACGGTAACTCTCTCGGAGCTATGCCGCGAGGTATGAAGCAGCGACTTCAGGATTTTGCTGAACAGGAATGGGGAGAACAGATTGTCCGTGGCTGGGTAACTCAGGGTTGGTATCAAATGCCCCAGCGTGTCGGGGCAAAAATAGCCTCTTTAATTGGTGCCGCCGCAGATGAGGTGATTGTCAGCGACACCACTTCGGTAAATATTTACAAATTAGCGATAGCCGCGTTAGACCTTAAACCCGAGCGCCGCAAAATAATTACTACCCGCGATATTTTCCCCACTGATATTTATGTTCTACAGGGAGTGAGTAAAACATTACCTGAGCGTGCTGAATTGCAAGTGATAGAATCAGATCAAATTCTTGATTCCATTGACGAGCAAACTGCGCTGCTGGTGTTATCTCCGGTCAATTACAAAACGGGAGAGTTGTTTGATATGGCGGCGGTGACAGCAGAGGCGCATAAGCGTGGCGCGATGATGCTCTGGGATTTGTCCCATTCCTGCGGTGCACATCAGGTGGACTTGAGTGGGATCGGGGCAGATTTTGCGGTGGGCTGCGGTTACAAGTTTCTAAACGGCGGGCCTGGTGCGCCTGCGTATCTTTATGTCGCGAAACGCTGGCAGTCTGAAATTCAACAACCGCTAACCGGTTGGAAAGGCCATGCCAATCCCTTTGCCATGTCGCCCGACTACGAGCCAGCTGAAGGTATTACGCGGATGCTTTGCGGCACTCACCCGGTTATCGCTATGACCTGCCTGGAGCAGGCCGTTGATCTGTTCACAACTGTTGATATGGCGCAGGTAGAAAACAAGTCACGCCAGATGGGTGATCTGTTTATTGCTTTGGCCGAGCAGCAGTGCAAAGAATACGGGGTAACACTGTTATCACCCAAAGAAAGTGCCAAGCGCGGTAGTCAGGTTTCTTTCCGGCATGCAGAGGGTTACGCCATTGTGCAGGCGCTGATTGCCA
>CBDUGR010000091.1:0-7511 GCA_965366515.1 uncultured Gammaproteobacteria bacterium
TGGTCTGCAAAGCGTTGCGCAAATATGGTGTGACCGCCCCCATTGATGTGCACCTGATGGTCAAGCCGGTGGATAGAATCATAAATGATTTTATAGATGCCGGAGCCAGCTATATTACCTTTCACCCGGAAGCGTCTGAACATATTGACCGTTCGCTGCAGCTGATCAAGGAGGGAGGTTGTCAGGCTGGTTTGGTGTTAAACCCGGCAACGCCCATAAATTGCCTGGCGCACGTCATGGACAAGCTGGATATGATCCTGCTGATGTCGGTAAACCCCGGTTTTGGAGGGCAAAAGTTTATCCCCGAGACTTATCGTAAGATCCAGCAGGTGCGAGCACTGATAGACGATAGTGGGCGGGATATTCGACTAGAGGTCGACGGCGGTATTGGTGTTGAAAATATCGCACAGGTCGCTTCAGCTGGTGCGGATACCTTTGTGGCAGGTTCGGCCATATTTGGCTCCGACAGTTATCAGCAAACCATCGATAAAATGCGCCAGTCACTGGCCACTGTAACGAGTTAATACCGAAGTAGAAAAGGAAGCGGTACCCGCCATGACGCCCGAACAATTCGATCAACTTGCCGCCGAGGGCTATAACCGGATTCCAGTCATCCGGACTGTGCTGGCTGATCTCGATACTCCATTGAGCTCCTATCTAAAACTGGCGGCGGGTCCCTATTCCTATATGTTTGAGTCGGTGCAGGGCGGCGAAAAGTGGGGGCGCTACTCGATTATTGGATTGCCCTGTCGTACCGTCCTGAAAGTGCGTGGTAACCAGATTCGTGTCGAAACCGATGGGCAGCTGGTGGAGTCCCTGGAGCATGCAGATCCCTTTGAATTCATCAAGGAGTTTCAAAACCGGTTCCGTGTGGCTAAGCTGGATGACAGTCCTCGCTACAATGGCGGTCTGGCAGGATATTTCGGTTACGACACGGTTCGCTACATCGAGCCGCGCCTGAAAAAAACGATGCCACCGGATGCGATCGATAATCCGGATATCGTTCTGATGCTGTCTGACGAGGTGCTGGTGTTCGATAACCTGGCTGGCACCCTCAGTGTGATTATCCATGTCGACCCGGCGGAGCCTGATGGCTTTGAGCGGGCGCAGCAGCGGTTGGATTATCTGGTTTCCAGACTGCCGGAACCTTCTCCTAACCTGTCGGAAATCAATCTCGATGTGGTCAATATGGCGGCTGACCAGCTGCCGATTGAGGAGAGTGCGTTTAAGTCAAACTTCACCCAGCCCGACTATGAAAAAGCGGTAGAAAAGATCAAGGAATATGCGCTGGCGGGAGATATTATGCAGGTGGTGCCTTCACAGCGGATGAGCATCCCTTTTACCGCTGAGCCGATCAATCTGTATCGGGCGCTGCGTAACCTTAACCCCTCTCCCTATATGTTTTACCTGAATTTGGATGACTTCTATGTGGTAGGCGCTTCGCCGGAGGTGTTGACCCGGGTTGAAGATGGCCTGATTACTGTCAGGCCGATTGCGGGTACCCGTCGCCGGGGTAAAACCGAAGCCGAAGACCGGGCGATGGAGCAGGAATTGTTGGGGGATCCAAAGGAGTTAGCCGAGCATCTGATGCTAATCGACCTGGGGCGTAATGATGTAGGACGGGTAGCGAAAACGGGTACCGTCAAAGTGACCGATAACATGGTTGTTGAGCGCTATTCCCACGTGATGCATATCGTATCCAATGTGGTGGGGCAGCTTAAGCCGGGACTTTCGGCAATTGATGTGCTGCGTGCAACGATTCCCGCCGGAACGCTGAGCGGTGCTCCCAAAATTCGCGCCATGGAGATTATCGATGAGGTAGAGCCGGTGAAAAGAGGTGTTTACGGTGGTGCGGTTGGTTATATCTCCTGGGAGGATAATATGGATACCTGTATTGCGATCCGTACAGCAGTGATTAAAGACCAGGTGCTCTATGTGCAGGCCGGCGGAGGTGTCGTGGCGGACTCTGTACCAAGGCTGGAATGGAAGGAAACCATGAATAAGGCGCGCGCGATGTTTCGAGCGGTGGCCATGGCTCACGTTGATTCTCCAAATCGCCGTTGATTGAAGATTTGTTCCGGTTACTAGATCTATGTCAGTCTAGTTGTTATTTTTAAATACCTGCTCCATCCAGTCGTCACCAAGCTCCTGTTCCAGATAATTTCGGATAAACTGCCGTATTTTTTGAGAAGGCGTAATATCTTCCCGATCACAGAGTTCCTCGAAGGCAGCCTTTTTTCTTGGATCGATAAGTACAGTTAATCTCGCGGTTCGACTTTCCATAATGGTTGCGTCTCTAAATGTTTGTGCGGTTATTTGCGCAGCTATGGGTGCTAATGGTAGCGCTAGCATTTGTTTAAATGCTAAATCAATTAACATTGAATAATATTTAAAATAGAGGATAATTGTTATTTAACACTAATACAATTATATTTATTGGTATTTATGGCCCATCGTAAACACCTTTTTTCGTTGAAAATTGCACTAGCAATACGCGAGTCATTGCAAGAGTCAGTCTATGGCAGGGCTCCCTTTTTTAAAGATGCGATGGCTGGTATTACTGTGGGCATCATCGCAATTCCTTTGGCTATGGCGCTGGCCATAGCGAGCGGAGTGCCACCTGAGTATGGGCTGTATACGGCCATGATCGCCGGTTTGCTGATTCCGTTAACTGGTGGTTCACGATACAGCGTATCCGGCCCCACGGCCGCTTTCGTAATTATTTTGCTCCCTATTGTCCAGAAATATGGTTTTTCAGGGCTGCTGATGGCTAGTTTATTGTCAGGCGTAATACTGGTGATTATGGCTACTCTGAGGCTTGGTCGCTACATTGAGTATATTCCAGAGTCAGTTACGTTGGGTTTTACCGGTGGTATCGCAGTGGTGATCGCTGTGCTTCAAGTCCAGTATTTGCTGGGTTTGCAAATCTCAGCTATGCCGGAGCATTTTACAGATAAGGTATTGGTGCTGTTACAGCATCTTGCTGAATTTGATAGTGCGAGCATTATTGTTGGCCTGGTTACGCTGCTGATAATGCTGTTTTGGCCTCGTTTGAAAACGATCGTTCCGGCTCACCTGCCTGCAATGTTTGTTTCGAGTCTGTTGGCATTGGGAATGCAGTATTGGGGATATGAAGTGCCTACAATTGGTTCGAGTTTCTCGTATACGCTGGAAAATGGGCAAACAGGAACGGGGATCCCTTCAGTGTTACCAAGATTTGAGTGGCCCTGGATGCGGCATCTGCCGGGCGAATCAGAATTGATATTCAGCTGGCAGTCAATTCAGGATCTGCTTTCATCTGCTTTTGCAATCGCCATGCTCGGTGCTATTGAGTCGCTGCTCTGTGCTGTGGTTTTGGACGGTATGAGTGGCAAAAAACACAGTGCGAACAGTGAGCTGCTGGGGCAGGGAATTGGGAATATTATCACACCTTTTTTTGGAGGGATTACCGCGACTGCCGCGATAGCTCGTTCTGCTGCAAATTTTAGGGCAGGTGCGCAAACGCCTATTGCTGGAGTAATTCATGCGTTGGTGGTACTGATCGCGTTGGTATTTTTGGCCAAAGTACTCTCTTATTTACCCATGGCCGGGATGGCTGCGTTGCTTTTAGTGGTTGCTTGGAATATGAGTGAGGCCAACAAATCCATGCATCTGCTCAAAACGGCTCCGTTCAGCGAAATTTCGGTATTTCTGGTCTGTTTTTCACTGACGGTTCTGTTCGATATGGTGATCGCGATTACCGCAGGTATTGTTTTAGCATCTTTGCTTTTTATGAAAGAGATCGCCGAGATGACTCGCGTACATGATATTACCGGTAACAAGAAGGTAGTGGATATCGAACTGCCGCCAAATTGGAAGGTTTTTAAAATCAATGGCCCTTTGTTTTTTGCCGCTGCAGATCGTATTTTTGGTGAGCTTGCTCAGCAGTGTGAACAGCAGAGTGGGGTTGTTTTATACCTGGATGGTGTTTCAGTGCTCGATTCGGGGGGTGTTGCTGCGTTGGTTAAATTTATCGACAAATGCCGGAATTCACAAACTAAGGTTTTTCTGGCGGATTTTCAGCACCAACCCCTGAAAACATTGCTTAAAGCAAAATTTTTTGCGGATGAGCAGACCTGCTTTACCTTTTCAACGCTCGACGCTGCACTGGCGCGGGTGGGTGTAGAGCCGGTTTCGTATTAAAAGTATAACTGAATGATGGCTTAGCCATTTGCGGATTTAAACGGTTATCGAATCCTCCAAATATCAGTTTAACCACTTCAGCAGATTGATTCACGTAATAAGCACTAACTTTTTCTGAACAGCGGCAATTCTTTAGTGCATAATTCCAACCGACTAAGGAATTTGTTAGTGGCTCCCTGACGATGCACTTTTTTATGTTGTGGCTGACTTAAGCCCGAATAGTTTTGCATTGTATTTGGCTGGAGTTGCTGCGAAATAATAAAAATAATTTGATTTCTCTATAGTGTGAAAATTTGTAGGAAATTTGCACACAACAGGACGATGGAATAACGGCTGTATGCTATTAATGATAGATAACTACGACTCTTTTACCTATAACGTGGTTCAGTATCTGGGTGAGCTGGGTGCAGATGTGCAGGTGCATCGAAATGATGAGATAAGCATTGCCGAGATGGAGGCCATGAACCCGGAGCGTATTGTGATCTCCCCTGGGCCCTGCACGCCGAATGAGGCCGGGGTATCTGTTGCGGCAATTAAGCACTTTGCCGGCAAACTACCAATTCTGGGCATCTGTCTTGGCCATCAGTCGATTGCGCAAGCCTTCGGTGGCGAAATAGTTCGGGCTGGCCAGGTGATGCATGGCAAGACATCGAAGATATACCATAATGGGGCCGGCGTATTTAGTGGTCTGAATAACCCCTTCGTCGCAACCCGTTATCACTCCCTGGTGATTGAGCAGCATAGTTTGCCGGACTGTCTGGAAGTCACCGCATGGACGGGAGGTTTAGACGGGTCAATTGATGAGATCATGGGCGTGCGGCATAAGGCGTTGGCAATAGAGGGCGTTCAGTTTCATCCGGAATCGATTCTCACCGAGCACGGCCATGATTTGCTGAGGAATTTCCTGAATGTTGAACTCTAAGCTGAACCTCCCCAGGGTTATCGGGTTCTGATGGTTATGAATATACAGGAAGCTATTGCCTGGCTGGTCGAGCGAAAAGACTTAACCGCCGATCAGACTGCTGAGGTCATGCGACAGATTATGTCTGGTCAGGCGAACGAGGCTCAAATCGCAGGCTTTCTGGTAGCCTTGCGTATGAAGGGCGAGAGCCTGGAGGAGTTGTTAGGTACGGTGATGGTCATGCGTGAGCTGGTTGTGCCGGTTATCTTGTCCGAGTCAAATCTGGTTGATATTGTGGGAACTGGTGGTGATGGAGCCAATCTGTTTAACGTGTCTACTGCCAGTGCATTCGTCGCCGCAGCCGCAGGTGCGAAGGTTGCCAAACATGGTAATCATTCGGTGTCGAGTTCAAGCGGAAGTGCTGATCTATTGCAGCAGTTTGGCATCAATATCAAGTTGACATCAGAGCAGGTGGCGCTTTGCGTCAAAGAGGTTGGTGTTGGTTTTATGTATGCTCCGGCGCACCATGGTGCGATGAAGTATGCCGCTGCACCACGCAAGGCATTGGGTATACGCACACTCTTTAACATGGTCGGTCCGATGACCAATCCGGCTGGAGTGGTTAATCAGGTGATCGGTGTATTTGATGCTTCGCTCTGTGCGCCAGTTGCGCAGGTGTTGCAGCGTTTGGGAAGTGAGCATGTCATGGTAGTGCATTCCGATGATGGCCTGGATGAGATTAGTCTTGCCGGGGCCACGCACGTCGCTGAGCTGGTTAGAGGTGAAGTTCGTGAATACCAAATCAATCCGGAGGATTTCGGTATTAGTCGGTCCGATTTAAACGGTCTTTGCGTGAACAGCGCCGCAGAATCGCAGGAACTTATCGTTTCAGCACTGACAAAGAATGCCGATAGTGATGCAATGAAAGCTGCCGATATGATTGCCCTAAATGCCGGGGCTGCAATCTACGTATCTGGTGTGGCAAATACGTTGGCGGAAGGTGTGGTAATGGCTCAGGATATGATAGGCAGTGGCCTGGCGCTGGGTAAAATGAATGACCTTGCAAGTTTTACGGCTTGCTTTTAGATTAATGAAGACCTCTGAATGCGGGAGTTATTCCATGAAAATTCAATTACCGATTATGCTGTTTGTGATGGTGTGGACGCTGGCGGGCTGTCAGCAGACCTACTACAACACCATGGAGAAGCTTGGGGTTCATAAAAGGGATATTCTGGTCGACCGCGTAGAAGAAGCGCGGGATAGCCAGGTTGAAACGCAGGAACAGTTTAAATCGGCGCTTGAACGGTTTTCCGAAGTGGTTAACTTTGATGGTGGGGATCTGCAGGAGCAGTACGAAGCGCTCAACGAGGAGTACGAAAAGAGTGAGGAAAAGGCACAGGCAGTTAGCGACAGAATTGAGGCTGTCAGTGATGTTGGTGAGGCGCTGTTTGAGGAGTGGGAAGGTGAGCTGGAAGAGTATTCCAGCGGTAAATACCGGCGCATGAAGAAGCGTGAGATGGATGAGGCAAGAACCCGTTATGACGGTTTGATTAAAGCTATGAGAAAGGCGGAATCGAAAATTCCCCCGGTACTGACCGCATTCAAGGATCAGGTGTTGTTTCTCAAGCATAGTCTGAACGCGAAAGCTGTGGCTTCGCTTAAAAGTGAGCTGGTGAGCGTGCGCTCAGATGTTTCACGGTTGGTGAAGGAGATGCAAAAATCAATTGATGCTTCCAACGCCTATATCAGCTCTTTAAGCCAATGAGATTTTTATGCCAATAGATTTTGATATTGATGAATATTCCAGGGTCGTTTCAATACACACCTTTGATGTCATCGGTATTGAGGATATTGAGCAAGTTATTGTGGATATCAGGCAGCATCCCGATTCCACGGATGGCATGTCAGTAGTTATCGATTTAAGAGAGACAAGGCGCGCTTTTTTTGTGCGAGAAATGGATGCGCTGATCGCCATAATGGCGACACAGGCTGCCAGGTTTGTTGATCGATACGCCTTTGTCGTTTCGACCGAACTTGCGCTTGGATTAAGTCGTCGCTTTCATTTCAGGGCGGTGAGAGCCGGTTTGAATATTTCGGTATTTCCAGATTATTCGTCAGCACTAAGCTGGATCAAGAAGTTCGATGAGTGAACATATCCACTATTTTGCGTATGGTTCAAACTTGCATCCTTTTCGGTTGGGTGCGCGGATTCAATCCAGTAAGTTTTTGGCGGTTGCGCACCTTGAAGGCTACAGTCTAAGATTCCACAAGCGCGGCGCTGACCTTTCAGGTAAATGCAATGCTTTCTATACCGGCCTTGAAGAGGACCGACTACCCGGGGTCGTCTACAGCATGGAGGCGGCCGAAAAATCTTTACTGGATGGCATCGAAGGCACTGGTTACGTGACGCAATCAATTACGTTAGATC
>CBDUGR010000092.1:0-7499 GCA_965366515.1 uncultured Gammaproteobacteria bacterium
TAAGTGGGTGAGTAAAAACGCATACCGCCAGCACCCTGTACGATGGGTTCCATAATGAGCGCGGCAATATCTGCGTGGTTTTCTTCCAGAACTTTTGTCAGAGCTAGAATATCGTTTTCATCCCACTCATCCTCAAAGCGGCACTGGGGTGCGGACACAAAAAACTGGCTTGATACAACTCCGCTAAACAGCTCATGCATACCGGTGACCGGATCGCAAACGGACATGGCTCCAAAAGTGTCGCCGTGATAGCCGTTAAGTATCGTCAGCATTTTATGCTTTTGTGGTTTACCCTGCGCGTGCCAATATTGGATGGCCATTTTTATCGCCACCTCTACGGCGACAGAACCTGAGTCGCTAAAGAAAACCTTTTGCAGTTTTTCAGGTGTAATTTTTGCCAATAGTTGTGCGAGCTGCACTGCGGGTTCATGGGTTAAACCGCCAAACATGACATGTGCCATTTTCTCAAGCTGCTCTTGAATGGCCTGGTTGATGGCAGGGTGGTTGTATCCATGAATGACCGACCACCAGGAGGACATACCATCGATCAGTTTGGTTCCATCTGCCAGCTTAAGCTGTACTCCCTGAGCTGACTGCACGGGGTAAACGGGTGGATTGCCCTTCATTGATGAATAGGGGTGCCAAAGGTGTGAGGCGTCTGCCTGCAACAGTAGGTCGATATCTGTTTTGTTTTGCATAACGAGCCCATATTTTTTAACCCGGTCATTCTAGCCCGGAGAAAATTCGATTCCCACAGATAAAGCGAATTAGTACCAAGGATTTACAGTATGGGATAAACAGGCGTAATGGGTTAGAATCGGCAATGCGGACAACCATAATAAAGGAGTTGTTATGAAAACCATGTTTAACTGGGTGAGTCATATAGCGGCATTAGCAGGAATCCTGGGCTGTTTGATCGCTGGGACTGCCAGTGTGATGGGGCAACAAACTATAAGTGGCTATGATGTTAAAACCGTATTTTTAGTCGGTATAGCCGGCATGGTGTTAGCCTGTTTGTTGCGACTTTACTATATGAGTATGGAAGAGGCCTGACTTGGGTAGTTTCAAACGGTAAATGTTGTTCTCAAAACACCTTCCTCTTTCTGCCGCAAAGGAAAATCTGCGTCGTTTAGCCGTAGTCCGCGCTATTGCGCTATTGGTCATCATGGCCGGCGTATATTATGCGTATCATTATTTACAGGCACCGCTGAATTATAACCTGTTGTTGTTCATCATTAGTGCAATGATAATGCTGTCGGTGGTTACCGTATTCAGACTCAGGTTTTCCTGGCCGGTGACGGATATTGAGTATTTCCTGCATCTGTTGCTGGACGTGTTGGCGGTTAGTCTGCTCCTTTATCTGGCTGGAGGCTCGACCAACCCGATTATTTCCTATTTTCTGGTGCTTTTGACCATATCTGCGGCCACCCTGGCATGGAGATATACCTGGCTAATTGCAGTAGCAACCATTGTTGCCTATAGTTTTTTGGTATTTTTTTATCAGCCACTGGTTCCCGTGGATACCGCTATGGTGATGGGGCATAGCCAGCATGGAGAGAATTTCTTTAGCCTGCATCTGGTGGGTATGTGGATCACCTTTGTTGCGAGTGCCTTGCTGATCACCTATTTTGTGGTGAGAATGGCGCAAGCAATACGTGAGCAGGACCTGGTGCTGGCTAACAGCAGAGAATCTGCATTGCATGATGAGCAGCTGATAGCTGTAGCGACGTTGGCAGCTGGGGCAGCGCATGAACTGAGTACGCCGCTATCAACCATGTCGGTAGTGATTGGTGAGCTTAAGCGAGATCACTCGGCGGATGATTCAGTGCAAGAGGATTTGAGTATTCTCGAGAGCCAGGTGCAGGCCTGTAAATACGCATTGCAGAGTATGGTTGAAAAATCGAATGTTAGTCCAGGTGAAGCGGTTCGACAGGTTGCCGTTATTCCTTATATTGAATCTTTGATAGATCGCTGGAGTTTGATGCGGCCGGAAGTAGTTTTCAACTTTACGGTGCTTTCTGCGGAGCAGAGCCCTCAAATTCAGGTTGATGAGACGATGAGTCAGGCGGTCCTTAATCTGTTGAATAATGCTGGGGATGCGAGTCCTCAGCGAGTGGAAATACAGCTTTCCTGGGATCGGAATACAATGCTTCTGGCAATAAGGGATTATGGGGCAGGCATTCCGATGGCAATGGCGGATCAGATCGGTAAGCCCTTTGTCAGTACCAAGCGCAAAGGAATAGGGCTAGGATTATTTTTATCACACGCGACAATTAATCGATTCAAAGGGCAGGTAGCTCTATATAATCATGAACAGGGCGGAACCTTGACCGAGTTAAAGCTACCTTTGTTCCGTTCGCAGGAGATTGATGCTGAATAATAGACTATTAATTATTGATGATGATCTGGTGTTTACAGAGGTGCTCGCCAGAGCGATGAGTAAAAGAGACCTGGAGGTAAAGCTGGCACACAACTCTAAACAAGCACTGGAGTTGATACGCGATTTTTCCCCTGATCGGGTGACGCTCGACTTAAAAATGATCAACGAGTCCGGATTGCAGCTACTACCATCTTTAGTCGAATTGCAGCCAACAGCTAAAATAGTCGTCTTGACGGGCTATTCAAGCATAGCAACGGCGGTACAGGCGATGAAGTTGGGAGCATTTAATTACCTGTGTAAGCCCGCTAATGCAGATGAAATATTGGCAGCCCTGGATCCCAATGCCTTAGATGATACTGAACTGGAAGAAAATCCGGTTTCGGTGAATCGCTTGGAATGGGAACATATTCAACGGGTGCTCGAAGAAAATGAAGGGAATATATCCGCAACGGCTAGAGCCTTGGGGATGCACAGAAGAACGCTGCAGCGTAAATTGCAGAAACGTCCGGTTCATCGATGATCGAATGCGATCGGTACGCCGGAAATTTTTAAGATTCGCGAGCAAATTCCTGCTAGGATATTCGTGTTTGAAAAACCAATTAGGCAATGCTTGGGAGTCTATTGAACTTGGGGTTACTCACCTCAAATGATCAAAAAACCTGTCTCAAATCGGACTTTCCCTCGCCACCATTACCTAAGTTCGACAAACTACCAGCTGGAAATCTTGTATGAGTCGTTATTGGAGTTCGATTGTTAATCTGCTTGACCCCTATGTGCCGGGAGAGCAGCCGAAAGTATCGAATTTAATTAAGTTAAATACCAATGAAAATCCTTACGGGCCGGCGCCTGCTGTGATGGCGGCCTTACAGGGAGGCGTTACTAACGCGTTACGCTTATATCCGGATCCAAATGCAGATGCGTTAAAGTCTGTCATTGCCGATTATTATCAGCTGGATACCTCTCAGGTCTTCGTGGGTAATGGCTCCGATGAGGTTCTGGCGCATACCTTCCAGGCGCTGTTGAAACAGCAACAGCCGATACTTTTTCCTGATATTACCTATAGCTTTTACCCGGTTTATTGTGGGCTCTATCAGGTCGAGTACGAGAGGGTGGCCTTGGACGAATCTTTTCGGATCTGTCTGGAGGATTATGCCCGCCCTAATGGCGGAATTATTTTTCCGAATCCCAATGCTCCGACAGGAATTGGTTTACCTATAACGGAAATACAATGGCTGTTGGAAAGGAACAACAATTCCGTGGTTGTGGTTGATGAGGCCTACGTGGATTTCGGTGGAGAATCTGCCGCGGCGCTAGTTAGCCAATACCCTAACCTTTTGGTCATTCAGACACTTTCCAAATCACGATCGCTGGCCGGATTGAGAGTTGGTTTTGCGGTCGGTGATGCAGCATTGATAGAAGCGTTGGAAAGGGTTAAGAATAGCTTTAATTCCTATCCGCTCGGACGTTTGGCTATTGCAGGGGCAGTGGCGGCGGTCGAGGATAAAAAATATTTTGAGGAGACCTGTGCCCGAATTATCACAACGCGGGAAAATTTAGCGGAAAGACTTCAAGCCTTAGGCTTTGAAGTTTTGCCATCACAAGCTAATTTTCTGTTTGTACGCCACCCGGAAAGGGATGCAGCTAAATTAAGTCAGGCACTGCGTGAGCAGGCCATTATAGTGCGTCACTTCAAACAGCAGCGCATTGATCAGTTCCTGCGTATCACTGTGGGTACGCAGGAGGAATGTGGCTGTTTGGTCGACGCATTGACCAATATCCTGGGTTAACCTTGTCTGCGATGTGTGGTTTCAGGTTAGTGCTTCGTCGAGCTTGCTAAAGTTCTCCGGCTCTTGGATAGGAACCAGATAGAAGAGACAGTCGGAGAGGGCAATTTCTACGTTTTTAGTGATCATAAATAATTTTAAATCCTGACACGTCAGCAGGCATTCATCTTCCATGGCAAAAAAATGTTGAACATGATCGTACCCCTGTGCGTCCCTGGCGACTAGCGAACTCAGTCCCCGTGGGCCAAGCCAGCCCAGGTTTGTTCCCTGGTTGACCAGCCCAAAGTTATAACGTTCGACGTCCTGGTGCAGGGTTAGGTCTGCACCGACGATAGGCCCATTGGCGAAACCTAATTCAGAGCCTTTGATAAGTTCGACCCGGATAGGGTGTCTATATAAATCCATAGCTTTTATTTTTTGGTTGTCTGCAAACAGCTGCGGAGCAAGTGCGAAACGCTTAAAGCCCTCACAAGCAAGTGCGTGGGCATGTGGGTCGTGAGCGCCGCCACACTCAATGGTGGTAATTGGAATTCCACCTTCCTGGTAGTCCATGAGTGCACCAAGGTTCAAGTCAGTAATGATTATTCGCTCAGTGAATAGCGAGCTGATGATCAAATGTTCAGGTTTTAACTCAGTGCCAATGGCGAAGGACGGTCCGGCACCAGAGGTATTATGAATATCGATTACCGCTTCCGGCTGCACACTGGTAATGCGATGCAGAAGATCCGCAGCAACTAACCCTTCCTCATCATTGTAGGGTGGTCTAAAGCAGCGGTTGAGATCACGCTTCCCTGGTAACATGCGGTGATGAAAAATAGGTGGTTGTTTCGCAGCCGCCACCGAGCCGAGGAAACAGTAAAGATCCGTGGCTGGAGTCTCGTTAGAGAGTATCCAATGATGCAGCGCGTGCAGCCCGGATGGCTCGTTGCCATGCAATAAAGTGCTGACTACCCGACAACGGCTATTATCTTTTCCCGGGAAATAGAACCAGGTAGGGCCTTCAAGTTGTTCCAGAAATTGCTCGATTGTTTCACCGACCTCATCGCTACGGGGCGCCTCCCAATAATGTATGGGATAGGGTTGTTCGGTCATTGGATACTCCATTGGGAAACAGGTGTGCCATTGTCGCTGTGAGTCAAATAGTCACGCAACAGTACTTTTAGGGCTTGGGGCCGGGGCATCTGCTTCTCTAGCTGATGCAATCTTTGTAGTTGCCATCGTGCCCCGGTGATACGTTTTTCCAGACGCTGCGCAATTACGGATAGCATCAGGTCAATCTCTGCTGTATCAATTGCCAACTCCTGCAGTCCTGTGCGAGCCATTGGAAGTAGCTCTTCTATCAGCTGGTGAGCGAGAATATACTTCGCTTTGCCTTTTTTATCGGGCCATAGAATGGAGGCGTCCAGGCCCAGTTCGGCAGCGCGATAAAAACTGGTTTTCACATCATTGAAATTAATCCGCTTAATGTAGTCTTCCATTTGATGACGCAGGGCCATACTCACCCCTACCAGGAAGGCGGCGTTCGCGGCCATGTCCAGCGCGCTGGGTCCGCTCGGTAGAGCTCGCATTTCAATACGCAAATGACCACCACAAGTATGATCATAAATAGCACGATTCCAGTGCCAGATCGTGCCGTGATGTAGTTTTAACTCAAACAGTTCGGGAGCACCGCCAGCCTGCTCTTGATCCAAATGCTCTGGCAGTAGTATGTCAAAATCATCAACTGATCGCTGAAAGAGCTCCAGAGCACTCTCTTGGATCCAGCCACTGCCCAATCCAGTGCGTGCAGTTCTGTGTATGGCGATTTCGGTATTGTTGCGAGTTTCCACCGCCTGTTTAAAAAGCGGTATACGCGTTTCTTCCCAGAGCTGGTGTCCCAAGAAAAAAGGGGAGTTGGTACTGATGGCAAGGCAGGGTGCAGTAGCCATTTGTGCGGCGTTGTAGCAGTTGGCAAACTGATCCGGGTTAATACGAAGGTGAATTTGAAAAGAGGTGTTCGCACCCTCTGCGTTCAGATTTGACAGCGTCATTTGCAGCGGGTCTGCACCATTGATATTAATTTTAAAAGGAGAACCGCGCATAGCCTTTATCGACTCGGTCAGTACACGGTAACGAATGTAATCGCTCATCGCATCAACACCGATGTCCTTTTCTTCCAGGGTGGGCAAAATACCAATAGCTACTGTCCTGGCTTGATAGTTTGCCGCCAGTTGATTTAGCCCCCTTATTTTGTGGGTAATTTCATCGGCAATTTTTGAAAAAGGTGCCCCGGCGGCGGGTAATGGAGAAAGGTTGCACTCCAGATTATAGCGATTGAGCTCAAGCGTAAGCTGAGGGTCATGTGCCTGGTCAATGAGTAATTGGTTAATCCATTTCGAACTTCCATTTTGGTCGATTAAGCTGAGTTCAAGTTCCGCACCCAGTGATGCGTCACCGACTCCAAAGCCAGGCTGATCCAGTAGTTTTGCCAGTGTTTTCAGGTTTTTCTGCAAGCGATGCGAAAACGCTTCGTAATCCCCATCACTAAAGTTACTATGCTTTATGGATGAACCCATAGTCATTTTCCATCAGTAATAGCAGTAAATGTTATACCTTAAATTTTGGAAAATATCATCGAATACTGCGCCTGCTGCGAGAATTGAAGCGTTGCATGGTGCTTGCTTTTTAGGGGAGACTAATTGATCGCTAAAGGTGCAGTTGCAGCGGGGCATCCGCTTACAGTGAATGCGGCAATAGAGGTGCTGCGCGATGGTGGTAACGCCTTTGATGCTGCAATAGCTGCGCACTTTGCGGCTTGCGTTGCTGAGCCTGTATTGGCGTCTTTGGGGGGAGGTGGCTTTATGCTTGCCCAAACTGCCCAGGGAGATCGGCGTCTCTATGATTTTTTTGTACAGACGCCAAACCAAAAAATCAAGATTGATGATATGGATTTCAACCCCATTGTCGCTGATTTTGGTGCCACCAGTCAGGAGTTCCATATTGGTTTGGGCGCTGCTGCGACGCCTGGCACGGTAAAGGGATTATTTGAGATTCATCGTGAACTTGCAACGATGCCAATGCAAACACTGGTTGCGCCAGCGCTGGAGTATGCAAAAAAGGGCGTTGTTATCAACGAATTTCAGAGCTATATCTTTGAGATAGTCTCACCTATTCTGTTAGCGACTTTAGATTCTACTGAGATCTATGGCGCACAGTCACAGCAGAGAGTTTTGAAGGTCGGCGAAAAGCTATTTGCGCACCAATTGGCGGATTCGATTGAGGCACTGGCGAATGAAGGGAGCGATCTGTTTTACCAGGGAGAAATTGGCAGGAAAATAGTTGAGCAGAGTAAAACG
>CBDUGR010000093.1:0-7479 GCA_965366515.1 uncultured Gammaproteobacteria bacterium
CTAAGCTTAGCGAGCGCCTCCGCGACCTCGGTGTCCAGTTCATTGGCATGATTGATATGCAGCACCATAGAAACCTTGAGGTTTGTCTCCGTCAGCCAGGCCAGCAGTTCATCTGTTACCCGTTGTGGAATAACGACGGGCATCCGAGTATGAATGCGCAACCGTTTTACATGATCGATTTCTGAAATTTGCTGTGTGACAAAAGCCAGTTTTTTATCGCTGTTGACCAAAGGGTCGCCGCCGCTGTATATCACTTCGCTAATACTAGAATCTCGTCGGATATAGTCTAATGCCTGAGTCCACTGCAGAGTGCTGTTCTGGTTGTTTTGATAGGGGAAGTGACGGCGAAAACAGTATCGGCAATTGATTGCGCAGGTGGAACCGAGTATCAGCAATACGCGCCCTTTGTACTTATGAATGATACCTGGTTTTACGTTGCTGTTGGCCTCCTGTAAAGGATCATGTAAGTAGCCTGGTGTGGTCAGGGTTTCTTCTCTGTATGAGAGTACTTGCCTCAGTAAAGGGTCATTAATATCACCTGGCACTATTCTTTTTATATAAGGGAATGGTACGCGAATTGGAAATTGTACAGGCGTGCAGATATGTTGCTGCACAGCGGCTGCGTCGTTCTTTGTAATAGCCAGCAATTGCTCTACATTGGTAATTGCGTTAGCCAGCTCTTTCTGCCAGCTAATCGCATGTACTCCAGATTCGGTTCGGGGTATCATTACGTCCCTTTTATTCATGGCTATTATCAACAGTGAGGCAATATGGCTAGCTATTCTACCAACGAATTTCGCTCCGGTCTTAAAGTAATGCTGGAAGGCGAACCTTGTAGCATATTGGAAAATGAGTTTGTAAAGCCTGGGAAAGGGCAGGCGTTTAACCGGGTAAAATTACGTAATCTGAAAAATGGACGTGTCTGGGAGCGTACCTTCAAGTCAGGAGAGAGCCTGGAAGGTGCCGATGTCGTGGATATGGATATGGAGTATTTATACTCTGATGGCGAGTTCTGGCATTTTATGATGACCGACGGTTCTTTTGAGCAGCATGCAGCGGATAAAAATGCTGTAGCTGACGCGCTTGACTGGTTAAAAGAACAGGATAAGTTTAGTGTCACGCTGTATAACGGCGCTGTACTTTCTGTGACACCTCCTAATTTCGTAGAACTTGAAGTCGTTGAAACAGATCCAGGTTTGAAAGGCGATACTGCACAGGGCGGCAGCAAGCCTGCTACCTTGACTACCGGTGCGGTTGTCAAGGTTCCTCTATTCGTCAATATTGGTGATGTTTTGCGCATAGATACACGCAATGGAGAATACCAGAATCGGGTGAGCAAATAACGGGTTAGCGTGTAATCGGTTGGCGTGTAGAGCGCTTAAATAAGGTGGCCGCGCTGGGCTTTGCTCATAGGGCCACCGGATACTAAAACCAACATGTTATTTTTATCTTGAATAGCCCATTGAATAGTTCAGACTGGCGGCCAGGCGTTTTGCCCGAAGCGATTGAACTTCGCGCTCGGGTTTATCGGCAAATACGCGAGTATTTTCAATCCCGGCAGGTAAAAGAGGTTGAAACACCTCTATTATCGCCTGCCGGTAATACTGACCCGAATATTGAAAGCCTGACGACCTCAGATCCCTGTAGTTATTTGCAGACTTCACCCGAATTCGCCATGAAGCGTTTGATAGCGAGCGGTTCAGGATCAATCTATCAGATCTGTAAAGCCTTCAGAAAGGGAGAGTCAGGTCGCAGGCATCGTACTGAATTTACTCTGCTTGAATGGTATCGGGTAGCCTTTGACTATCATCAGCTAATGGCGGATGTGGTCGCTTTGCTGCAACAATTTCTGGGTGGCCGAACCATCGTGAAAGTCAGTTATCGACAGCTTTTTCAGGACTATTTAGGCTTCGATCCTCACCAGATAAAAAAAACCAAACTGGCAGATATAGCCCACTCTGAAGCAGGTTACAGGGTGGATGATGCGGACAGCAAGGATATGTTGTTGGAGTTGCTGATGTCGCATCTGATCGAACCGAAATTGGCACCGGATGCGCTCACCTTTGTCTATGATTATCCCGCCAGTCAGTGTGCGCTGGCACAAGTTGTAACGGATGATTCCGGCAATGCTGTGGCGCGTCGATTTGAACTTTACAGCGGTGGTATCGAACTTGCTAACGGGTATCAGGAATTAACAGACTGGCAGGAGCAGCAGCGACGCTTTATAGAGGAAAACCGGAAACGAAAGATGAAAGGTTTGCCTGTGATAGTGCCTGACAACCAGTTAATCAATGCGTTGCAGCATGGCTTGCCGCAGTGTTCTGGTGTGGCGCTTGGTATAGACCGTTTGCTGATGCTGATGCTTAAAGCAGATAATATTGATTTGGTTGTTTTTTAGTAGGGCAGATCTGTACTCACTATTTTGCATCTCCTCCTAAGAACTAATATCAGTTGGATGTAAGGTAAACTCCAGATTCAGTTAAAGAGCGTTGGACAGCCCGCCTGTCTTGACATGAATCTGGTGCCCGTCTTTAGTGCGTATTTAGTCTTGAATTACCCCGAGTTTTTGTCCCAGCCTAACGGGTTGGTCAGCCAGCAGATTGTTATCCCAGGAGATCATATCCTTGCCAAATAACATGATCACCGTGGAGCCGAGTTTAAACTGGCCCATCTCCTCACCCCTATCGAGTCTGGTAGGCTTTCCATAATTAAGTTGCTGTAATTTCCTTTTTGGCGGGGTTACCAGCCCGGCCCAGACGGTTTCAATACTGGCAACGATCATCGCGCCCACCATCACCATTGCCATCGGGCCGTGTTCCGTTTCAAACAGCGCAACCATGCGCTCATTACGTGCAAACAGGCGGGGAATCTGATTTACCGTCAGTGGACTAACGGAAAACAACCGACCTGGTACGTAAACCATCTGTTTCAATTCACCACCCAAAGGCATATGCACACGATGGTAGTCCTTAGGGGAAAGGTATATGGTGGCGAATTTACCGTCTTCAAATTGTTCTGCCAACTCCTCAGAACCACCGAGTAACTCGCGGGTGGAAAAGTCGTAGCCTTTTGCCTGGAAGATTCTGCCTTTTTCGATATCACCAATTTGACTGATTGCACCGTCTGCGGGGCAGGCAATCTCCATGTCATGTTTTGGAAATTCGCGTGCATCTGATTTCAGTGTGCGGGTAAAAAAGTCGTTAAAGCATGTGTAGCTTTCTGGTTCAGGGTCGGCGGCTTCTGCCATGTTTACCTTATAGGTGCTAATAAACTGTTTGATTAGCGCGTTTTTCAACCAGGGCCAGCGGCATTCGGCGATATAACCGATCAAGCGCGATAGCAAATGATGCGGCAATATAAATTGAGCAATAGTAAACAGAAATTCTTTAATGACGGACAAGATAATTACCTGGGTTAATGAGCTTTGTAAATCAGATTTCGATCGGCGTATTAGGGTCGTTGCCCCACTCCGACCAGGAGCCAGGGTAGGCTTTTATCTTTGGAAAGCCCAGAGCTTTACCCAGCAAATAGGTAAAACCTGATCGATGGTGGGTCTGGCAGTGGGTCACAATCTCCTTGTCGCCGGTAATCCCCAATCTCGCTAATTCCGATCGCACGGTTTCCAGATCTCGAATACGTAGTGCCCGGTTTTTATCCATAGCGTTTGTCCATTCGTAGTTCACCGCGCCCGGAATATGTCCGGATCTGGCTGAACCGGATTTTTCGCCGCTGTATTCCAGTGGGCCGCGGGCATCCCAGATAATAAAATCCCTGGAGTTCAGGCGTGATGCTATGTAAGCAAGATCAGCCATCGGTGTCGGATTAATACTAATCTCTAGCGCTCTAGAATACGGCTGGTTGTTGCCGGCTTCAGTCGCCAGGTTTGAATCTCTCCAGGCATGAATGCCGCCGTTAAGGTAAGAGTATTTCTGATGGCCGATCACATCCAGCGTCCAGACCAAGCGGCCGGCCCAGCCACCGCCTTCATCGTCGTAAGCCACTACATGGGTGTCGGGCGTCAAACCCAGATAGGAGAAGGTTTTATTGAGTTGCTCCAGTTCCGGCAGTTTGCCGGGTACTGGAGGGGTGCCGAGCAGCAAAGCCTGATAAGGCAAGAATATAGCTCCTGGAACATGAGCTTGCAGGTAATCTGTTTCTTTGCCAAGATCAACCACCAGCAGCTTTTCATCCTTTAAACTGGCCTGCAGGGTTTCCGGTTCGATAATCAGGGAGAGTGAATTTTGAGCGTCTGCCATATGAGTCGTTCTCAACCAAAGTCGTTGCTATAGTGATGGCATTGTAAAGTAAGGCCGCAGGATGTGAAATATACAAAGGTCCTTCAGAGGAGAAAAGGAGAAGAAATTGCAGTTTGAACCACCATTAATAGAAGCGAAACTGATTAAACGCTACAAGCGATTTCTTGCTGATGTGGAACTTGTGGACGGTACGCAAATAACGGTGCATTGTCCGAACACCGGCAGCATGAAAAACTGCGCGGAGCCAGGCAGTCGGGTTTGGCTGGTCGATTCAAAAAACCCGAAACGCAAATATCGATACAGCTGGCAGTTGGTGGAAACCTCACCTGGTGAGCTGGCCTGTATTAATTCTGCATTAGCCAACAAACTGGTAAGGGAAGCCTTGGAGGAAAATAGAATTCCTGAATTGGCCGGATACGAACAAGTAAAAGCTGAAGTCAGGTATGGTCAGGAAAAAAGCCGCATTGATCTGCTGCTGGAGAAACCGAATGAGCAGTGTTTTGTGGAGATAAAGAGCGTCACGCTGGCAGTGGGCGATGGCTTGGGTTTGTTTCCCGATGCAGTTAGTACGAGGGGGACAAAGCATCTGCGTGAACTGATGCAGATTAATAAAGAGGGATCACGAGCGATACTCTTTTATTGCGCACAGCATTCGGGTATTAGGCGTGTAGCGCCGGCGGATGAAATTGATCCGCTTTATGCGAAAACTCTGAGGGAAGCGGTTGATGCGGGGGTTGAGGTATTGGCTTATGGCGTAAAGGTATCTCCTTGCGAAATAATGCTCGCAGACCATCTTTTGTTCTGTATTGACAGGTTGATTAGCAGTTGCTAATAGCCTGTATTTATAAGTAATGGATTCCGCGATCCCAGCGCAGGGCATCGAACTGAACTATTGATTTTCATGTTTGCCAGGCATGTCATTAAATAATTCGGTGAGAATACTGAAGTTGATGCGACCTTTACCAATTGAAATTCCCTCAAAACACCCCATTGTTAACCGCTGCTCTTAAATTTACTGACAGAAAGAATAAATAGCTAGATGGATAATAGATCGTTACAAGCAGTTTTTTATCGGCTTCGCAGCAATACGGCGTTCGAGCTCTTTGTGGTTTTCGTTATTGTCAGCTCAGCCTTGCTGATTGGGGCCAAGACATACGAGCTTTCCTCTTCCGTGCAGTCGCTGCTGTACTGGATGGATTTGGGGATTACCGCGATATTTTTAATCGAAATTATTATTCGGTTTTTGGGAGAGGAACAAAAAACACGTTTCCTGCTCCGTCCCTGGAATCTGTTCGATACCATGATTGTAGTAATCAGCCTGATACCGATCGATGATTCGGATATGGCGTTACTCGGGCGCCTGGTGCGTGTTTTTCGCGTATTGCGTATGGTGTCTATCATACCGGAGCTGCGCCTGCTGATTAATTCGCTGATCAAAGCTATGCCGCAGCTGGGTTATGTGATTGCGCTCATGTTTATTATTTTTTACATCTACGCCGCAGTCGGCAGTATGTTTTTCGATAAGATCAATCCGGTGTTATGGGGGGACATCGCCCACGCTATGCTGACTCTGTTTCGAGTGATGACCTTTGAGGACTGGACTGATGTGATGTATGAAACGATGGAGGTTTATCCGCTCAGTTGGGCCTATTACCTCTCCTTTATATTCTTTACCGCCTTTGCTTTTTTGAATATGGTGATTGGCATCGTCGTCCAAGTGCTGGAACAGGAAAGCAGGGCGATGGCGATTGAGGCGGCGGGAAAACAGCCAGTTTCTTTAGAGACGTTACATGAGGAAATTCAATCGTTAAAGCAAATGCTACGCGACCGGGGTTCAGTTGGCGCTGAGATCAATCTGGTGCCAGGCTCTGCAAATTCAGAACAACTTCACCATCCTCTACCTGAAAGGGAACGGTCTTAAGAGCCTGCCCCTTACATGGGCCTAAAACGCAAAAGCCATCTTCGATTTGAAACTGCGCGCCGTGGGTTGAACATTGGATGTAGAACTTATCGAAAGACATAAAATCATCCGGCTGCCAGTCCAGATTGATGCCGGTATGCGGGCAGCTATTGCGGTAGAGATGCACGACGCCTTTCTTTTTTATAATTAGCAGTTTTTGTCCTTCAACTTCAAAACCTCTGGCTTCGCGTTCGGGGAGATCATCGATGTGGCAAATTCTAATCATTTTTTAGCTATTTCGTTATATTCATCAAGGTCTGAAAGGTCGCTAAACTGATCTCGATCCAGCATGTTTTCGCTATTCGCGATCACCGTAGTCACCATCGAATCGCCGCTGACGTTCACAACCGTTCGCATCATATCCAGCAGGCGGTCAACGCCAATAATGACCGCTATACCCTCTACCGGCAGTCCTACCTGTTGCAAGACCATAGCGAGGGTAATCAGTCCGACACCGGGCACCCCGGCAGTGCCGATCGACGCAAGTGTTGCGGTGGCAATCACCATTAGGTAACCGCCAAGACCGATATCGACATTAAATGCCTGGGCTATAAAAACGGTAGCAACCCCCTGCATAATGGCCGTGCCATCCATATTAATAGTAGCGCCCAGGGGTAGGGTAAAGGAGGCAACTGAATTATTCACACCGAGTCGATGTTCCGCCACATTAAGTGTGACAGGCAGGGTGGCGCTGCTGGAGGAGGTGCTAAAGGCGAATAGGATGGCTGGGCGGATATTGGTAAAAAAGGTGAGTGGGCTAAGGCGTGTTAAGCTGGTGAGTATAAGCGAATAGACACCGATGCCATGCAGTATCAATACCAGCACCACTGTAAGGAAATACTTAATAAGATCGGCGATTGCGCCGTAACCCAGATTGGCAAAGAGTTTGGCAATCATGCAGAATACACCGTAAGGTGCGAGGTGCATAAGGATCACTACCATCTTCATGACGACCTCATTTAAATGCACAAAAAGCTCCTGCACTTTTCGTCCCGGTTCGCCGCTCTTGGAAACCGCAACCCCCATCAGCAGGGAGAACACGATAATCTGTAGCATGTTTCCTTCGGCCATAGCTTTAATGGGGTTGCTGGGGAAGATATTTATGAAGACATCTTTAATCGAAGGAGCGTCATTGGGCACAAAAGTGATCTGTTCGCCCATATTCATGCCCACGCCGGGTTGAATCAGATTAGCCATTATCAACGCGAGGCTAATAGCAATCGCAGTTGTCATTAGATAAAGTGCCAGCGTCTTGGCTGCCAT
>CBDUGR010000094.1:0-7380 GCA_965366515.1 uncultured Gammaproteobacteria bacterium
GGTTTCACAGCAGGGTAATCTTTCCCCGCAGGAATATGATCAGGTGGTATATGATCTGATAAATTTCCTAGCCTATTTGGGTGAGCCGGTGGCAGATGAACGCAAACGCATCGGTGTTTATGTGCTGCTATTTATTCTGCTGCTTTCAGTTTTTGCCTATTTCTTGAATAAGGAATACTGGAAAGATATACATTAAAAGGTATTTAGTTGTTACAACGCGGCCCCAGGCCGCGTTGTTTTTGGTAATATACGGTTTTTGATGCGCTGACCGGATTTTCCGGTGATCCATAAAGTATGCGTAAATCTTAAGTTATTTCTCGGGAGTTGTTCATGGGCGTTGTCGCTAAGCGATCTTCAATGATTTTTTATTCGGATCCGAATGATCATTACAGCCATAGAGTGCGTATTGTATTGGCGGAAAAAGGCGTAGCCGTTGAAATCATAGAGGTCGAAAAGGGAAGTAGACCGACAGAGTTGGCGGACCTTAATCCCTACAACAGCTTACCCACTTTAGTTGATCGGGAGCTGGTGCTCTATGAGCCAAACGTAATGATGGAATATCTGGATGAGCGTTTCCCACATCCACCGTTGTTGCCAGTTTATCCTGTTGCGAGAGCGCAGAGTCGCTTACTAATTCATAGAATTGAGAAGGACTGGAGTGAGCTGGTTGATAAAATACTGCACGGCCGTGGGAGCCATGATAAGGCTCGCAAAGAGCTGGAGGAAAGCCTCATCAGTATAGCGCCGATATTTGCTGAAAAACCTTTTTTCATGAGCGATACATTTTCTATTGTAGACTGCTGTGTTGCCCCGATTCTATGGCGCTTACCTCAACTGGAAATTCCGTTACCCGAGAAGAAAATTAAGCCGATGCTTGCCTATATGGAATCCTTGTTTGATAGGGATTCTTTTAAAGAGAGTCTTTCAGAGGCTGAACAAGAGTTACGCGCATAGCATGATCGATAGCTTGTTATGCCGATGACTCCAAGCAGGGCTTATTTGCTGCGTGCATTGAATGACTGGATTATAGACAACCAGTGCACGCCCTACATTGTAGTTGATGCCAGTGTTGAGGGTGTCGATGTTCCGAAGCAGCATATCAAGAACGGTCAAATTGTTCTTAATATCAACCCGGCAGCAATTCGTATGCTGGAGATATCCAATGAGTCCGTGGTTTTTGAGGCACGTTTTGGTGGCAAATCCTGTTCTGTTTATATTCCCATGGAGGCAGTGACGGCTGTCTACGCTAAAGAAAATGGTCAGGGTATGGTGTTTGGCTGGGAGCCTGAACCAACCGGCCCGGAATCACCAGGTAATTCTCAGAACAGCTCACCGCCACAGGGACAGGCTAAGCCGCGGAAACCCGCCGCTAGCGCTAAACCTAATCTTAAAGTGGTAAAGTAGACTAGTCGCTTTAGTCACTCACTTATCTGCCACGCTTAGCCCAAATAGGGCGTGAAGGCATGACATAGTCACACTGAATCTATCTATATTGAATTCACTTCTATTTCGAATTCACCAGAGATGCGTTAGTTTGTGTACTCAAAAACTTTAACGATCTTCTGCACGCCGTAGGTTTTATGCGCTATGGCAACGGCTGCCTCAGCTTCGCTTTTGCTCACCAGTCCCATTAAAAATACCACGCCGTTCTCAACAACTACCTTTACCTTTAGAGGATTGGTTCCTTCGGTTCCCAGCATACGTGATTTGATCTTGGTTTTTAGCCATGAATCATTAGTTCTCGCTGGAATAGAAATTGGACCTGCAACATTAATTTCGTTGTGTACTCGCCTGACATTGCGTACCTGTTTAGCAGTGGATCCTGCAAGTTGTTTCAGCTGTTCAGACGGCACCTGGCCGACTAGCAGCACAATACCGTTATAGCTAGTTGCGCCTATATGGGAAGCCTTAAAGTTTTCGTCAGCCTTTAAAATATTTGCTGAAACATAGGTTTCTATGAGCTGGTCATCAATAAATCGACCGAAACTACGTTCACTTTCACTGGTTCCAACCGGATTTTCTCCAGTTGTTTTGCTGACGATTGTGCCACATCCGGTAAACAGGGTTGATAGTAAAACAAAGTACAAAGCGCGGGTGATCATTTACTCTCCTCCAAATAATTGGTGGTCAATTAAATCGCATAGGCAATGAATGATAAGCAGGTGAACTTCCTGGATTCTAGCGGTTACTTCCGAGGGAACACGTATTTCAACATCCTTGTCGTGTCTGATGCTGGCCATATCGCCCCCATCTCTGCCAGTCAAAGAAACAACGAACATCTCTCTGTCATGGGCAGCATGAATAGCCTCAATTACATTGGCTGAATTTCCGCTGGTGGAAATAGCTAACAGAATATCCCCTGCCTGACCCAGCGCCAGTACTTGCTTGGAAAAAACTTCGTTATAGCTGTAGTCGTTGGCAATTGAAGTTAACGTCGAACTGTCAGTCGTGAGTGCGATAGCAGGCAAACTGGGACGTTCCCGCTCAAACCGGTTTAGCAATTCTGATGAGAAATGTTGCGCATCGCCCGCCGACCCGCCGTTTCCGCAACTCAAGACTTTGCCACCATTGAGCAGGCTGGAGACGATTCTTTCCGCTGCTATTGCGATTGGAGCAGTCAAACGCTCTGCACTGTTTTCTTTGGTTTCTATGCTGGCCTTGAAGTGGCCAAGCACACGCTGTTCCAAATCCATTATTGCTGCCTTTCATGCAAAGCGCTCATTGTAAATCAAATGCGCTTTTGATCCAGTCAAAATATAAGGAAGTTGGTTGTTTTTTATCAGGGCGGGCCGCCATAACATCAAATCGGCAGGCAGGCCAGTCAGTGAGGTGTTGTGCCGCTAGAAAATATTGGGCAGCCTTAATCAGCTTGCGCTGTTTTTGGCAGGTAACGGTTTCTGCGCTGCTTCCGTACTGAGCCTGTTTGCGGTATCTGACTTCGACGAACACCAGGGTGTCCTTGTCACGCATAATCAGATCCAGCTCGCCTGACCGGCAGCTAAAGTTTCGGACAACCAGCTTGAGTCCTTGCTTCTGCAGATAAAGCAGCGCTTGATCCTCTGCCAATTGACCTGCTGTCCGAGATAGATTGCCAGGCCAGAGAATAGACCGTAAAGATCTTTTTGCTGGGGGTTTGTTGCCTGTCAACTTTGCCATATGCGTTCCTTCGCTTTTAGCAGGTGAATAGTAGTTGAAGCGGCGGATTAACGAGCTTCCGACTAATTCCTTATTGGTGGTCCTGGGCTCTTATTTGCCCGTCCTGAATTTCAGCCCAGCTCAGTTGTCGTACAATACGTCCTTGCTGATCCAGCGTAAGCTTCCCTGTTGCGCCGTCGAGTGCACCATTGGGTGACATGGCTAACTGTTTGATACGAGGGAATAAATGGAAGCTATCTACACCAAGTGCATAGAGTCGACCGAGGTGTCCGGCAGTTGCCGGCCATGTTGTCCCGATTCGCTGTTTGATCGAACTGTTGTCGTAGTCAAGCATCCAGGGGATTTCACAAAAAGTGATGCCCTCAAGGTCGCGATCCAACAGGGGTGATGAGGTCCCGGAAAAAATATGCGAAGTAGCGTAAACCGGTACCTTGCCAGCAAAATGAAATGCCAGGGTTGGCTTGATTTGACGTGCCTGTTTAGGCGCTGCGACAACAAAAATGAAGTCCATATCGCTGCGGCGTTGTGGTGTGAACTCAAGCTTTTGTGCGGTGAGTGACTGTACTCTCTGCGCTCGTCGCTCACTTTCATCGAGATTCAGCAAACCTTTTATGGCGTTTGAATAATCATTTTCCTCGCCAAAATACTGCGTTTCCAAAAGCTTGCCATCGACAGCGCTCCACTCTGTAGCAAAGGCCCGCGCTATTCTTTTGCCCCAATCACTATTGGGTGTTAGTACCAGGCTTCTTTGAAAACCTTTTCTCCGTGCTGCTCGAGCGACCTGTTTTGCTTCGTCTTCAGCGGATAGCCCAAACTGAAACAGATTGGTGATGGTTGCTGCTGTTTCATGGTAGTTCAGTGCCAGTGTGGGCAGTTTAAGCTCTGGCAGGGATGCGAGCAGGCGAACGTTTTCTTTTTGCAAAGGACCGATAATCAACTCGCTGCCTTGCATGCTGGCTTGATTGTATAGTTCTAAAAAATTAATGGTAGTCGAGGTGTCAATGATATCAATTTTTGGCGTTTGGCTTTGCTGCTCAAGCGCGTCGTAATAGGCGGCTAAAAATCCATCACGGATAGCCCGGCCTACGGAACCATTCTTGCCGTTGAGCGGAAGCAGCAACGTTATATGTTTGGGTCTTTCCGAGATGATAGTGCTTAGCAGTTGTAGCTCTTCAGGAAGCCGTCTTGCGGCCGCATGATTAGGCCACGCCTTACGCCATTGATTTAATGCTGCCAGCTCTTTATCCAGATTGTTTTGGTTGTCTTTGCTGAGCAGTGCTAATTGTAGCCAACCATTGAAACTGGATTTATCCTGATCGCTCACAGCGGCCGATAATTGAGAAACTGTTCCCTGCATCAAGGTATCCCATATAAGCTCCTGGTGTGCCGCGCTATTCGGCTCCTGAATCAGCTGTTCGATAGATACCAGTTGCTGAGCACTGGCAATCGGGCGGTTCAAAATTCGGTAGGATTGGGCTCTTAACAGCGCCAGCTGCTGTATTAAATCAATATCTTTCGGGCTAGTGAGTGCTCGGATCCCCGCCAGGATGTCCAATGCCTCCTGCGCTTTATAGAAACTTAAAGCAACCTGTGAGCGCGCAATGCTATGTGTTGTTTTTAGCTGTTCGGGTAACCTTTCTGTGGCAATGCCGGATAAAATCGTTTCGGCTTCGTCATTTCTCTTTAAAGATATTAGAACGGTAGCTGCTTCTAACAGGTATCCTTCAGTATCCGGTGAGCGGCTATTCTGGGCAAGTTGATAAAGCCTGCTCAGTGATTGTTCAGGGGTTTCCTGTTTCGGCGCAGGATCTTTTACGGGCGCAACCGTGCAACCAGCCAGTAACAGTTGGTACAATACCAATAAAAACAGGATTGGATAACGAATTGATCTCAACATGTTAGGGTCGTAAGCCCTGACCTCATTTCTGCGCTGTGGGGAACGGGCGTTAGTTTAACCTACACCGGCCAGTTAGTGCCAATAATAGAGTGAATCCTAATGAGCGAGCTGTATGTTGTTGCCACACCCATAGGTAATTTGGGTGATATGAGTGCCAGAGCACTCGAGGTGTTACGCATGGTGGATTTGGTGGCGGCAGAAGATACTCGCCACAGTGGGCGCTTGCTGCAACACTTTGGTATTAGCAAGCCGTTGCGAGCCTATCACGAACATAACGAGGGGCCCCAAAGTGATTGGCTGTTGGCCCAGCTAAAGGATGGTAAGCGTATTGCCTTGATCTCTGACGCAGGGACGCCTCTTATTTCAGATCCTGGATATCAGTTGGTCAATCGTGTTCGCCAAGCATCTATTCCAGTGATACCTATACCCGGCCCCTGTGCGCTGGTGACTGCGCTTTGCGCATCGGGGTTGGCGTCTGACCGATTTGTTTTTGAGGGATTTTTGCCTGCCAAAAGCAAAGCGAGATTGGAGAGGCTCACTTTGTTTCAAAAGGAGCAGCGGACCATCGTTTTTTATGAGTCACCACACCGTATTTGCGAAAGTGTGGCGGATATGCTGACTGTCTTTGGCGGGGATCGAAATGCGGTCATTGCGCGAGAGCTGACCAAGGCGTACGAGACTATTCATCAGGACTCATTACAAGCGCTCTCTAGCTGGTTAACGAATGATGCAAATCAGCAGCGAGGAGAGATGGTAGTTTTAATTAGCGGTGCGCCAGATGAAGTGGAAGGTGAGGAAGGGCAGGCGGAGATTGATCGCGTCCTGAGCCTGCTGTTACAGGAAGTGTCACTAAAACAGGCCTCTCAATTGACCGCAAAAATTATGAATAAAAATAAAAATGAAATTTATAAAAGGGCGTTGACGCTAAAGGAACAGGCTGTCTGATCGTTAGTGAAAATGCATGGGTTTATTTGCGGTCAGCTGGGGTGCAGGCAGTTGCTCAATCGGCTGAATGGAGTTATTCTGTGCGACGAGTTGGCTGGGCAGTCGCCTTACCACTTACTTTTACTCTAATCGGCTTTTACTGCAATCGGTTTTTGTAGCGATCGCTAATAATGCGCCGTAAATACGACGG
Source organism: uncultured Gammaproteobacteria bacterium (assembly GCA_965366515.1). Lineage (GTDB taxonomy): Bacteria > Pseudomonadota > Gammaproteobacteria > Pseudomonadales > IMCC2047 > JAJFKB01. Next base: position 6,189 of record CBDUGR010000094.1, read on the forward strand.
GATACGGACTATTAGCAAGGATGATTGGGTCTGATTGGGTAAAGGTAAGTGGTGCGGAGGAAAGTCCGGGCTCCATAGGACAGAGTGCCAGGTAACCCCTGGGGGGCGTGAGCCTACGGAAAGTGCAGCAGAAAGTATACCGCCGATCGATCATAAGGGGGCTGCCCCTTTGGTAGGAGGTAAGGGTGAAATGGTGCGGTAAGAGCGCACCGCGCGGGTGGCAACATTCCGTGGCAAGGTAAACCCCGCTCGGAGCAAGACCAAATAGGAATCCATTGGCGTGGTCCGCGTCGGATTCGGGTAGGTTGCTTGAGGTATGTGGTGACGCATACCCTAGATGAATGACTGTCCACGACAGAACCCGGCTTATAGGCCAACTCATATTTTACTCTTTGTTGACTAAGGCATATCTGAATGGCTCTATTTGAATTTAGATTTTTGGAATAGAGTTCCCCCACCTTTTTATGATGGTTTTATAGTCAGTTGAATTATTAAAATATTTTTTTAATTTAAAAATAGTCTAACAAAGTAGAATTTACATTAAGTTGTAATTTTACCTGATTGTTTTATTGATCCTTCCCTCCATCTTCCTCTCATGTCATCTAGCTAATACGACGTAAGTTGTTGTGTTTTAAAGGCTATTCCTTCTTTTTAAAGGACATTTCTTGGTTGACAACAACCACGATCGATTCCTATAGTGTAGATTAGTGGAGAAAAGTGGGTAAAAGTGGAATTTGCTGAGCCTAAAATACTAATAAAGGATGTCATTCGTGCTTCGTGGGGTTAACGCCATAAATTTAGATGCCAAGGGCCGTGTGGCCATTCCGACACGTTATCGTGATCGGCTGGTTGAGCATTGCCGTGGGCAACTGGTGGTGACTATTGATACCCAGGAGAGATGTTTGCTGATCTACCCTTTGCCTGAGTGGGAAGACACTCAGCGCAAAATAGAGGCGTTGCCAAGCTTTAATGCCACGGCGAGGCGTATACAGCGATTGTTGATTGGACATGCGACCGATATTGACCTGGATGCAAATGGCCGGTTACTGCTTACACCACCTTTAAGGGAGTACGCACAGCTGCAGAAAAAGACCATATTGCTGGGCCAGGGCAATAAGTTTGAGTTGTGGAGTGAGGATTGCTGGAATGATAAGCGAGATGACTATTTTGATGAAGAACTCTCGCAAGACCA
>CBDUGR010000095.1:0-7373 GCA_965366515.1 uncultured Gammaproteobacteria bacterium
TAGCAATCTCGGCATGCTATTCAGCGCCGGGCTATTCGGTATGGCCACGGGATCATTATTTATTGCGCCCTATGGCGACCGGATTGGGCGGCGGTCGATTATCCTGTTGTGTCTTACGACCATCAGTATTGGTATGTTTTTGTCTGCGGCGACCCAGAGTGTTTGGCAATTGACGTTAGTACGCGCTATTACCGGGTTGGGAATCGGTGGTTTATTGGCCAGTCTCAATGTGTTGGTTGCCGAATATTCGTCGACAAAACATCGTACATTTTGTATTAGCCTGCTGCAGGGCGGTTATCCAATAGGCGCAACTATTGGCGGTATTATCACCGTATTTCTGATCGCCAATTATGGTTGGCGCTCTGCTTTTATCTTTGGAGGTTTGGTTTCCACTGCCATCATTCCATTTATATTGTGGTATTTGCCGGAGTCGCTCGATTATCTGGTGGTCAAACAGCCGCCCAATGCACTGGAGAAAATCAATTCGATACTCAAAAGGATGGGGCATAGCCAGTTGGATAAGCTACCGGCGCTGACCCCGCCGGATGAGCAGCTACCGCAGAATGTCACCAGTCTGTTAGCACCATCGCTCAGGCGGTCTACCCTGCTTATCTGGACGGCCTTTTTTATGGTGATGTTCAGCTTCTATTTTACCTTGAGCTGGACGCCCAAGCTGCTGGTTGAAGCTGGTCTTTCCAGGGAACAGGGTATATCCGGTTCCGTGATCATTAATATGGGGGGCGTTATAGGGGCGCTGGTACTCGGATACCTGGCCAGCAGAATAAAACTGCAAAAATTAATTGGTAACTATATGGTAGCTTGCGCCGTGCTTACCTTCTTGTTCGGAATTTTAAGTGATAATTTAGAGCTAGCGCTTTTTGTAGCGGCATTTTTGGGGTTTTTCCTTTTTGGTTCTATGATCGGGCTTTATGCTGTGGCGCCCTCAATTTATCAGGCAGAGCTAAGAACCACAGGTATGGGCTGGGCCATAGGAATAGGGCGTGTCGGTGCAATTTTATCGCCGTTGCTCGCTGGCATACTGCTTGATGCAGGTATAGGCATTATGGCTATGTACGGCATTTTTGCGTTACCCATGCTGGTGGCGATGGTTGCACAGCGAGCGATAAAAAATGGTTAAACCAAGATTAATCAGTTGGACACAGATTTTATGGTGAGAGATAAGGCTGCAAGGCAAGGCGCCCTCGCCGCTAATGGCGTAGTCCTCAGCAAGAGCGCTTTGCTCGCCTTTATGTTTATTTTAATATGCTTGGAACACCTGTTTTATTACCCGTATGGGCATATTCTGTGATGCCTGTAAAAGCGCGTGATTGATAGAGTATGCCAAATTAAGCCAAAGTGAGAACATGAATATAGGTCATAAAACGGTTACTGCAGGGTGCGTTAAACGAATACTCCTTCAATAAAAGGGTACTCGGTGGTACGTTGTTGAGCTCGAACTCACTACCAATTTGATTGGTCTACGGCTGGTCTGAATTTACGGCTATTTATTTGCCAGATTTAAGAGCAAGCACCCCGTACATATGCTTAAACATGGGGGAATTTATGAGGTTTTCCCCTTGTCTTTACTTGCCATCTCGAGGTTGTACTGCTTGCTTCGGTAGGAAATTTGAGAGCGAGTCATTCCTAGCATGCGTGCAGCTGCTGAAAGGTTTCCGTTAGCGCGAGCGATGGCTGTTTCAACCAGCTCGCGTTCAACTTTATCCAGCGAAATATTACCGTCCGTTGCACCTTGCAATTGCTCAATTGATTGAAACAAATTTGATGTTTTTGAGGCGCCTTCAGTTAGTTTTCCGGATCCTTTATCAAGAGAAACCGACAGTACATTTTGAGGTAGAGTCTCACCACTAAAAAAAAGATGGGGTAAATCAATCAATTCACCTTCATTAGCTGAGATTACTCCGCGCTCAACTAGGTTTTGTAATTCTCGTATGTTTCCAGGAAATTCATATGAAAGTAATGTTCGTACGGATTGTTGTGTAAAACCGGTATGATTCCGTTTGTATTTTCGACAAAAGTGGTTGAGGAAATGGTTCATCAATAAAGGTATGTCGTCTCTCCTGTCTCTTAGCGGGGGAAGATGGATAGGGTAAACGTTTAATCGATAGAATAAGTCCTCTCTAAAGAGCCCTTCTTTTATTGCTTCACGTAAATCAATATTTGTTGCGGCAATCACCCTGACATCAATATTAATGCAGTGGCTTCCGCCGACACGCTCAATAATTCCCTCCTGTAACGCGCGCAAAAGCTTGCCTTGGGCGGCCAAGCTTAATGTGCCAATCTCATCCAGGAATAAAGTTCCCCCGTCGGCACGTTCGAATCGCCCAGAGCGAGATTGAGTTGCTCCTGTAAATGCGCCTCGTTCGACACCAAATAACTCAGACTCGATGAGAGATTCCGGTATTGCAGCACAGTTGACCGCTATGAAGGGTTTACTGCTACGTTGACTTATCCTGTGCAAGGTGTTGGCAAATATTTCCTTACCAACACCGGACTCTCCGGTAAACAGGACAGTCGCGTCGGTTGGCGCAACTCGTTGAGCATGTAGATAAGCAGTATTATAGGCAGCTGAAGCACCAATGATGCCATAATTATAAGGAGAACTTTCTGGCTGAGGTTGTTTATCGACATTTTTAGATGTAAAACTTGCGGAGGCGTCGCTATGCTGCTCGTGTCCTGGTGAACTAGTTAATCCTTCGATGTTTAAGTAACGTATGTCTGACTCGATGTCATCCCAAAGGTCTACCGATTTCGCAACTACTCTGCAGGTTTTGTCACCCAGGGCTCTACAGCTAACTTCTCGAGCGATGAGCAAATGTCCTAGTAATGTGCTTCCGTGCCCGGTTGCGTAGCCGACCAGCATCCAGCAAGCGGGGCAAGTACTGAGCCCATAAGCTGCAATGTGCTCGTCCGCTTCGATTGAGTGATGCCAATTATATTCGCCATCAAAATAGCCTTTTTGAGGATCAAATTTAAAAGAGATAGGCTCTACCTTAACCATGCCCTCAAGAGAATGCAGTTGCGCTGTATATAGTGCGGTAAGGTCAGCGTCGGGCCATCTCTCTTGTTCCATACGGGCATCTTTGGCACCGGCAATATACCCCATACGAGTATAAATCCCTCGCGCTTTTTCAATTCCAAATCCATCGATAAGTTCGCGCCGCATCGCTCCGAAAGCATTAGTGTGAAGCAGCATCATCCTTTGGTCGTTTAACCAGATGCGTCCGTCACTAGGGGTAAAGGAAAGGCACTCGGCGATATCGTTAAGGTTGGGGTGTGCGTTGCTAGTAAGGCTCTCATAATCACCAGGCGACGAGTGCTGTTTTGTTGGTTTTATTTGTTCAAGCAAGGAGATTGTTTTTTTAGCAGTCATCAGAGACAGATTCCAATAATGGAGAGTAAAAAATATAGCATATAAAATTATCAAGAAACGACGATTTAGGTTAATAATTTTATTAAGTGCGAGCAAGTGTTCTCTTAGGCGTTCAACCATCATGTCAATGAGATTGTATAAGTAGTGCCCGTATCATATTGAATTAAAATAATATTTTGTTTTTATTTGGCGAGTAACTTTTTTTGGCATCGTATTTGCTCAGTAAGAGGCTACGGATACGTGATGATAGAAATGCTTGGTTAATCCTATGCTTCATTCTGATGGGTAAAAATTGATTTGCAGGTAAGGACTATCCACTTTGAAACCTTCGCTGTCGAGTGGTCGCTTTTATAGTGGCTCATGGAAAGAAGGTATCGGAGGCGTTGCTGAATCCAGCAACGATTGGCACGTGGGAAAGAATATGTTTTGCCCGGTTATCGGGAACGAGTGTTTAGGCCGCGAATAGCTAAAGTATTTCCCTTTGATCAAATGGTGCAAGCGCATGAGTATTTGGAGGCCAACCAACAGCTTGGGATGGTTGTTGTGGAAGTTGTCTAGTACTTCTCTTAATAGATTAGCCGTATCGGTTGCCAGAGATTAATAATTAACAGTTCTCAAGGAGATTAATAAATGAAAACACGGGATTATATAAAAACCATTTTCGCAGCTGCATTACTGATGGGATCCGCTTTGGTTCTGGCGAGTACGCCACCCCCTCTTTCAATTAAAGTATTTAATTCGGGGCCTGGAGATGCTGGAAATGATTTCGAGGTTAACTCCGTCATTGTGATGGGCGAAAAGGATGCCGTATTAGTCGATGCCCAGTTTACTTTAGCTGCAGCGCATCGACTAACTGCAGATATTATAGAAACGGGTAAACGTCTTACCACCATCTATATTACGCATTGGCACCCGGATCATTTTTTGGGGTTAGAGGTAATTAAAGAAGCCTTCCCAGAGGCTCGTGTTGTAGCTATTCGTGAAGTATCAAAGGAGATTAACGGGCCCTACTATGACTTTAAAATTAAATACTGGGGGAGTGTTCTAGGCAACAACGGGGCAAAGAAACGGGTTCATGTCGAGACGATTGACGAGGATCACATCGATCTTGAAGGTAATCGACTGGAAATTTTGGGTCCAATGCAAGGAGATATGCCCGATAGCACTTCTATTTGGATTCCATCTATCAAAACGCTCATTGCAGGCGATGCAGTATACAACCGCAGCCATGTTTGGCTGCTGCATGCGAAAACACCGGAAGAGCGTCAGGCATGGCTCAAGGTATTGGATCGGTTTCAAGCGCTCAAGCCGAAGGCTGTTGTGCCGGGGCATGCGGACAAAAATATGGATCCGAAATCGATTCTGTTTACTCGAGACTATATCCTCGCTTTTGAGCAAGAATCAACTAAAGCAAAGAGTGCTAGCGAGTTGATGGCAAGAATGAATAAACGATTTCCAGGGATTACCTTGGAGATCATTAATAATTTTAATGCCAAGGCTTTTAAGGATGGTTGGATATGGGATGGTGACTGGCCCCAGCCTCAGCAATAAGACATTAAAAGTTCACCTACAAAATAAAGGCCGGACATGGTTGACCAAGGTAATTTGTTATGGACTCCGACCCTGGAATGGGTGGCGCACACCAACCTCACCGCATTTATGCAATGGTTGCAGGCTGAACGTGGATTGACGTTCGCGTGCTACGACGAGCTTTGGCGTTGGTCGGTGAAGGATCTGGAGGCATTCTGGGGCGCGATTTGGGATTACTTTTCAATCGAGTCCTCAAGCGAATACGAGTGCGTGCTTGGTAAACGGCAGATGCCTGGGGCGCAATGGTTTTCAGGCGCAAAGCTCAATTACGCACAACATATTTTGCGAAATGAGCAGTCGGGAGAGAATGCGTTGATGTTCCTATGTGAGCGTCGTGGATTGGAGGGATTGTCCTGGGAGGCGTTAGGTAACCAGGTACGTACGCTAGCGACCGAACTGCGACGCCTTGGCGTGGAGCCAGGGGATCGCATAGTGGCCTACATGCCAAATATTCCAGAAACAGTAGTGGCGATGTTGGCTACCACCAGCATCGGTGCGATTTGGGCAGCATGCTCTCCAGATTTTGGCAGTAAGGGCGTGCTGGATCGAATAAGTCAGATCGAGCCAAAGGTGTTGTTTTGTGTTGATGGCTATCAGTATGGCGGAAAGGCTTTTAATCGCGGGGAAGCATTACGAGAGATCATTAATTCGCTGAGTCATTTGCAGTATGTGATACAGGTGCCCTATCTTGATGTCGGTGCCTCACCGATAGTTCCTAATGCGATACAGTGGCCGGATATCCAAGCTCTTCCGGTGGTCAGCGCAGAAAGTTTTGAATGTGCCCAAGTACCTTTTGATCACCCACTCTGGATACTGTTTTCCTCAGGAACTACCGGACTGCCCAAGCCCATAATCCATAGCCACGGTGGTATTTTATTAGAGATGAGCAAGCTATTGCATCTACTAATGGATTTCAAGCCGGGAGAGCGAGCATTCTTTTTTACTACCACTGGATGGATGATGTGGAATTTCCTGGTTAGCTCACTGCTTGTTCGAGCCTGTCCGGTGTTCTACGACGGTAATCCAGCTTATCCGACGTCCGACGTACTTTGGAAGATGGCTCAGGACTGCAAAGCGAGTTTCTTCGGCACCAGTCCTACCTTCGTGGACATTATGGAGCAGTCAGGAATAGTCCCCGGCGAACGTTACGATCTATCCAATCTGCGAGCGATAATGCCTGCCGGCTCGCCAGTTTCCCCGGAGTGTAATGAATGGTTTTATAACAATGTGAAGAAAGACCTGTGGGTAGCGACCGGCAGTGGTGGAACCGATTGTTGTACCGGTTTTGTGGGCGGGGTGCCGACGCTGCCTGTTTATGCGGGGGAAATACAGAACCCGGCGCTGGGAGTTGCTGTCAGTGCGTTTAACGAGCATGGTCAACCAGTTATTGATGAGGTTGGTGAGATGGTCATTACCCAGCCGATGCCTTCAATGCCGATCGGTTTCTGGGGGGATAGTGACAACCAGCGTTACCGTGAAAGTTACTTTGAGGAGTTTCCTGGTGTGTGGAGGCATGGGGATTTATTTCGGATCAATCACCGTGGTGGATGTTTTGTTCTGGGCCGCTCCGACGCGACACTTAACCGGCAAGGTGTTCGGATTGGTACTGCGGAAATTTATCGTGTACTGCAAAATTTTGAAGAAATTGACGACGGACTCATAGTCAGCCTGGATCTGGCAGACCACAAGTTTTTTATGCCCTTGTTTGTACAGCTCAAAGAGAGCGTATTTTTGGATGAAGCACTTTGTAACCGTATTAAGGATAAGTTACGTAGTGAATATACCCCGCGTCATGTGCCGGATAAGATTCTTCGAGTGCCTCATATTCCGACAACCCTTTCAGGTAAGCGAATGGAGGTTCCGGTACGGAAAATTTTGCTCGGTGTGGCGCTAGAAAAAGCAGTAAATCGCAGTGTGATGGCGAATGAGAAGGCCTTGGATTTTTTTATCGAATATGCGCAAAACCAGCAGGATTACCAATTGCCCACATAATTTAATACCGAAAGAGAGGAAGGTGTAATGGAACCTAAACCAAACATATTGCTTATTGTAACGCGTGACACTAAAGAAAATGAATCACAGTTTATTCGTGAGAGTTTGGAGGAATTTGGCGCAAGGGTTTACCACCTTGATCCGAGCGTACGAGAGATAATAGGGCAGTCCGAGATAACAGCTATACAAATCGCCAAGGCGGCGGGAAAGACTATTGAGCAAGTTCGTGAACTCAAGCATGAAGGCAAATGTCTTGCTGTGATGATTCAAGGATCGGTGAAGTGCGCTCTGGATTTGCATCAGCGGGTTAATTTCAGCGGTATCGTCGCACTAGGTGGTTCCATGGGATCCACTCTGGCAACAGAAGTTATGAAAAATTTCCCCTACGGAATGCCTAAAG
>CBDUGR010000096.1:0-7363 GCA_965366515.1 uncultured Gammaproteobacteria bacterium
CCAGTAAGCGTTCTCTGTCGATTCGAGCAATCGCTTTCTCGCCTGATTCGTTTTGACAATCTCGACATACCGTTTTGGGTGATGCGCGAAACAGGATTTCGCCTTCATGGCTTTCAATACTGGCGATGACATATGGTTCGATTTTATACCCACCGTTGGCAAAAGCGGCATAGCCCGCAGCGATCTCAAAGGGAGTAAATTCAGCACTACCTAATGCCAAGGATAGGTCCCTGGGCAGCTTCTTTCTGTCGAAACCAAAACGCTCTACATAGTTTATAGCCTGCTTTATCCCGATTGCTTTGAGCAAACGGATCGAAACAAGGTTGCGCGATTTGTAGAGGGCTTTACGGAGTCTAGTTGGCCCGAAAAATTTACCACTGTAGTTTTCCGGGCGCCATGAGCTTTCCAATAGTTCGTCTTCGAAAACGACGGGCGCATCATTGATCATACTGGCTGCTGTGAATCCGTTTTCGAGAGCGGCGGCATAAATAAAGGGCTTAAAGTTCGAGCCTGGCTGTCTGGCAGCCTGAGTAGCACGGTTAAATTTGCTGTGTTGGAAATCAAACCCACCTACCAGGGCCAATAAAGCCCCGTTACGGGGATTTAAAGAAACAAATGCGCTTTGAGCTACGGGAATCTGTGCGAGAGACCACTGACTTTTCGCAACTTCCAATACCCTGATAGTATCTCCCATTTTTACGATGTCGTAAGCGCTCTGAGGTTTTGGTCCCATGGCGTTATTTGATAAATAGGGGCGAGCCCATTTTAGGCCATCCCAGTCAATTTCAATTTGTTTATCAGGAGCGACCAGCGCCAGCACTCGATCCTGATAAACTTCCAAAACAACCGCTGGAAGCAGAGGGCCTATGGGAAACAAGCTATCTAAAGCCTGTCGCGCAGACTGCAGTGGTGTTTCAATATCCAATAGTATGCTCTGCTCCGCCCCTCTATAGCCATGACGTCGATCATAAGCCAGCAGGCCTTTGGTTACAGCGTTATTGGCACTTACCTGTAACCGGCTATCAATGCTGGTGAAGACCTTCAGGCCAGAGGTGTAGAGAATTTCCGGAGAATATTTGCTGAGCAACTCGGTGCGCACCATTTCCGCAACATAAGGTGCTTCCAGTTCCGGGACAAGTCCATGATAGGCGGCTGACAAAGTTTGTTCTTTCGCCTCGTCATAGCTTTGCTGGTCTATATAGTCGAGTTTACGCATGCGCTGCAAAATCCAATTTCTTCTGAGCAGTGCACGCTCGGCGTTGGCTAATGGATTATAGCTGGACGGCGCCTTGGGTAGTCCTGCAATCATTGCCAGTTGTGCGAGGTTTAATTCGCTAATATCTTTTCCGTAATAGACGAAAGAGGCAGCTTGTATGCCATAGGCACGATTGCCCAGATAGATTTTATTGACATAGAGTTCCAGAATTTCCTGCTTGGTCAGCTCTTGTTCTATCTGCAGGGCGAGGAGTATTTCATTAAATTTACGGCTGAACGTTCTTTCACGGCTGAGAAAATAATTTTTTGCAACCTGCATCGTGATTGTGCTGCCGCCGGTTTGGATGCTGCCGGTGGTCACCAATTGCATGGAGGCTCGGATCAGTCCCTTAATGTCTACGCCGTGGTGCTTCTCAAAACGATCATCTTCGGCGGCCAGTATTGCTTTAACGAAGAGCGGTGGAACGTTTTCAATGTTGATTGGTTTGCGGCGCTTCTCACCAAATTCTGCAATAAGTTTACGGTCTGCAGAATAGATCTGCAGAGGAGTTTGTAGTTGAATCGAGCGCAGTGAATCAACCGACGGTAATTTGGGGTTGAGATAGAGCGATAGTCCAGCCACTGTTAAAAGCGTCAGGCAAAAGGCAGTGGTTGCGCCCCAAAAAAATAATTTACTAATAAATCTAACTATAGGCATGTTTATACTGGCAAAATTAACGGATAGGTCTAGAATCAAATGATGCTGGCTATTATAAGCGTAAAATTTGTACTTTATCTATTTGCGCTTGTAGTAATTATGGACTTTAATGTAAGTTAACATTATAACCCCGTAAGTATCGGATGCTGCTAGGAATTTAGCTGTGCTGTCAATATTACAGAAAAAAAACAATCCCGTTTTGGGAATCGACATCAGTTCAACATCAGTCAAAATACTTGAGTTGAGTAGGGCTGGGGGACGCTATAGGGTAGAGTGTTATGGCGTAGAGCCGTTGCCCGCATCCGCCATTGTTGAAAATAATGTACAAGATGTTGAAGCGGTGGGGGACGCCCTGAAAAGAGCGGTTGCCCGTTCGGGTACCCGAGCCAGGCAGTCTGCCGTGGCTGTTGCCGGATCCGCTGTGATTACCAAAACTATTGAAATGAATGCTTCGCTTTCGGAAGACGAAATGGAAAGTCAGATTAGCGTTGAAGCTGATCAGTACATTCCCTATTCGCTGGATGAAGTGGCTTTGGATTTTGAAGTTCAGGGGCCGGCGAAGAATAATCCTGAGATGGCAGAAGTACTTTTAGCGGCCTGTCGTAGCGAAAATGTTGAGCTGCGTGAAGATGTCTGTGAAGTGGCAGGCCTGGATTGCAAGGTAGTCGATGTTGAAGCCTATGCCATGGAGCGAGCATTTGAGCTGGTTACTAGTCAGTTAAAAGGCGACGCTAAAGAATTAACGGTGGCTGTTGTCGATATTGGAGCGACGATGACCACTTTAAGCGTGTTGAGTGAAGGTAAAACTATTTATACCCGGGAGCAACTCTTTGGGGGGCAACAGTTAACAGAAGAAATTCAGCGACGCTATGGTTTGTCTGCGGAAGAGGCTGGACTTGCCAAGAAGCAAGGAGGCCTTCCCGATGATTATGAAGCCGAGGTTTTACAACCCTTTAGAGAGGCCGCGGTTCAGCAAATCACCCGATCACTGCAGTTTTTTTACTCTTCCAGTCAGTATAATTCAGTGGACTATGTAGTTATGGCCGGCGGCTCAGCAAGTGTCGATGGCTTAGATCAGCTGGTGAGGGAAAGAACAGACACCCCGACTGTGGTTGCTAACCCGTTTGTTGGTATGTCGATATCGCCAAAGGTTAATACGACTGCTTTAAGCAATGATGCGCCTTCGTTGATGATTGCCTGCGGTCTGGCGATGAGGAGTTTCGATTAATGGCTCGAATTAATTTAAGACCGTGGCGAGAAGAGCTGCGTGCTGAGCGGCAGCGGCAATTCGTCGTGGCGATCGTTGGTGTTGCCGTTATCGGGGTGATGTTTGTGATGTTAAAAGCGTGGATGATAAATGGGGATATTAACCACCAGAATGCGCGTAATAAATTTTTAGAAAATGAAATTGCCATGCTCGATGATCGTATTAAGGAAATTGAAAAACTGCGTGAAAAACGCGATCAGTTAATTGAGCGAATGCGCGTCATACAGGAGTTACAGGGTAATCGTCCGGTCATCGTCCACCTATTCGATGAGCTGGTGAGAACGATACCTGATGGAGTGTATTACTCTTCGCTAAACCGTAAAGCAGAAGTGCTCTCTATTCAGGGTAAAGCGGAATCTAATAATAGAATTTCAAGTTTGATGCGCAGGCTGGATCAATCCGATTGGTTTGACGCGCCGAATTTAACCTCGGTGAAAGCAAATGAAGATGAGGGTAGTAATGCGAATAGCTTTGACCTCACAGTTAAACGGAGTATTGTCACTGAAGGACAGGAGGGTTAATTCGTGAATCTATCAGAATTAACTGAAGGTCTGAAAGATTTTGATATCAATGACCTGGATATTAACAGTGCTGGATCCTGGCCATTAATCATAAAAATGATCGTTTGGGCAATCGTTTTATCGGTCGTGGTATTTTTGGGTTACTACCTTAAATTGAATGATATGAATGCCCAATTGGAAAAGGTGGCTGCCAAGGAAAAGGTACTAAAGCAGGATTACAAACAAAAAGCATTCAAAGCAGCGAATCTTGATACCTACCGGCAGCAAATGCTGGACATGGAAAAATCTTTTGGTGCACTTGTTAAGCAATTACCCAGCGATACTGAAGTGCCGGGTTTATTGGAAGATATTACGCATACCGGGCTGGGCAGTGGTTTGGAAATCAGATCCATCGATCTTCAGGCGGAGCGCGCAGCAGAATTCTATGTCGAGCTCCCGATCGAAATCCAGGTACAGGGTACGTTCCATGATTTTGGCTCATTCGTCAGCGGTGTTGCCAGTTTGCCAAGAATTGTGACCTTACATGATTTTTCAATCACACCATCTGGATCCGGTCTGTTGAATATGAAAATTACGGCAAAAACATTTCGCTACAACGATAAGGAGGACCAATAATGCTGGATTGGCAGAAATACCTCCTGATTTGCTCGTTGAGTACGCTGGTTTTAGGCTGTTCAGGTAGCGGGGAGTTTGAGGATTTGCAGGATTATGTCGCGGAAGTTAATGCGCGACCCAAGGGAACGATCGAGCCACTTCCAGAATTTAAGGCCTACGAGAGTTTTCAGTATAGTGCGGCAGGACTCAGGTCACCCTTTTCTCCGCCGGTAGAGGTGAAACTGATCAAATACCAGAACGGCAAAGCGAAAAGTGATGTTAAACCGGATTTTGACAGGGCTAAGGAATATCTGGAAGGCTTTAATATAGATTCTCTGACGATGGTGGGATCGATAGCTATGAGTGAAGCTGGACTCTGGGCATTGGTTGATGATTCAGAGGGCGGGGTACACAGGATCCAGGCCGGTAATTATTTGGGGCGTAATCATGGAAAAGTAGCCGATGTTAACAGCGGTCAGATAGATGTTATAGAAATTGTTCCAGATGGCCATGGTGGCTGGTTGGAAAGACCTAGAACGCTTAAGTTGCAGGATTAGACAGAAGGTATCAGTGGAGATGCTACTAATGAAGATACACGCGGGCAAATTGATGAGCTGGAGTCGCTTGCAGAATATGACTATTACTTGGATCAGAATGCTAATAGTATTATTAGCCGTTAGTGTCACAAACACGGTTTCTGCCGCAAGCGTAACATTGCAAAAAATTGATTTTGCTTCGCTGTCTGGTGATCGTGTGGAGATGCGTTTGGAATTTGATGGAACTCCTCCAGATCCCAGAAGCTTTACCATTGACCAGCCAGCACGTATTACCCTGGATCTGGTTGATGTCAGCAGTAGTCTTGAATCCAAGTACCATAGCCTGGGTGTGGGTAACGCACGCAGCGTCACAATCATGGAGGCTGGTGATCGAACCCGCGTGGTGGTCAGTCTGACTGATTTGGTTAACTATGCTACTGAAGTTCAGGGAAATGTACTCTACGTAATGCTGGGTGATGGGGGTACCGGATTTGCACAGTCTGAGGCCGGGTCGGCAGCAGTATCCTCGGTAGAGACGGATACTGGAGTTTCTGTAGATCCGAGTATAAGAGAGATTACAAATATAGATTTCAGACGCGGTGATGAGGGAGAAGGGCGAGTCGAGATTACATTGTCCAAGCCTGACGTGGAAATTGATATATCACAGCAGGGAACCAATGTTCGTGTTGCACTGGCAAATGCCGGTATTCCTGAACAGCTGCAGCGCCGTTTAGATGTTATTGATTTTGCGACGCCGGTTCATATTGTTGATGCCTTGCCTGAGGGTGACGGCTCAACCGTCTTTATTGAGGCGGCCGGAAGTTATGATTATCTGGCCTATCAAGCGGATGATAAGCTGGTGATAGACTTTAAGCCAATCTCAGAAGATGATGCCGAGAAAAGACGCAAAGCGAAATTCCCCTACAGTGGCGAAAAGCTGTCACTTAATTTCCAGGATATTGAAGTACGGTCGGTGCTACAGTTAATCGCTGATTTTACCGATTTAAATCTGGTTGCCAGCGATACCGTCGATGGGCGTATCACGCTGCGCCTGCAAAACGTACCCTGGGATCAAGCACTTGATTTGATTCTCAAGACCAAGGGGCTGGATAAGCGCCAGGTCGGCAATGTGTTAATGGTTGCACCAGCGGACGAAATTGCTAATCGCGAGCGTTTGGAGCTGGAGAATAATCGTCAGGTCGCTGAATTAGCGCCGTTACAGACAGAATTCATTCAAGTGAACTATGCAAAAGCAGCCGATGTATCCAAACTGCTTTCAGCAGAACAGGGGCTGCTGTCCTCTCGTGGCAGTGTTACTGTAGACGAACGGACCAACACGCTATTGGTTCAGGATACTGCCGCTAAGCTTGATGCGGTACGTGGTGCACTGGCCTACCTGGATATTCCGGTACGACAGGTAATAATAGAAGCCAGAATTGTGACGGCATCTACTGATTTTGACCGCAGATTAGGTGTTCGCTGGGGAGGCGGGTCGAGCTATAATCGGGGCAACACACAGTATGCTATTGGTGGCAGTCAGGGCACGTTGACGGATCTTAATCCGGCTAATGCGACACAGGCCGATTTCGATCTCAATGGCAACGGGATCGCCGACGATTTCATCAGAGAGATTAACTTCCCCCAGGCACTGGCTGTAGATATGGGTATTGCTAACCCCACTTCATCATTCGCTATTGGGCTTTTAACTGATGAGGGATTGCTGGATCTAGAATTGTCGGCGCTTGAAAGTGATGGCATGAGTGAAATTGTTTCACAGCCGCGACTCATTACCGCTGATGGGCAGACTGCTCGAATTGAGTCTGGTGTGGAAATTCCTTATCAAGAAGCATCATCCAGTGGTGCAACTTCGGTTTCATTCAAGGATGCGGTACTTTCGTTGGAGGTGACCCCACAGATTACGCCGGATGATCGAATTATCATGGATCTTAAAGTGAACCAGGATACCGTTGGTGTTATCTTTAATGAAGTGCCGAGTATTGACACACGAGAAATTGAAACTCAGGTATTGGTTGAGAATGGTGAAACTATTGTGCTCGGTGGTATCTATGAAGTGCAGTCTTTGGATCAAACTGAAAAGACACCCTTCCTGGGTGATCTTCCCTATATTGGCAAACTGTTTAAACGTACTGTTAAATCAGAAGAAAAAACGGAATTGCTGATTTTCATAACCCCTAAGTTGGTGAAAGATACACTGTCTGTGCGCTAGTGAAATATCAGAACAAGGTCTTTCTCATAGGCCCGATGGGAGCTGGAAAAAGTACCATCGGGCGATTGCTTTCCACCGAGCTCAGTTTGCCCTTCATGGATTCAGACAGGGTAATCGAGGAGCGTTCGGGTGCTAACATCCCCTGGATCTTTGATATTGAGGGCGAAGAGGGTTTTCGTCAGCGAGAGACACGTGTTATTGATGAATTGACGCAATTGCCAAAGCTGGTTATGGCTACGGGCGGAGGCGTTGTTATGAAAGAAGAAAACAGGAAAATGCTGCAGTCAAGGGGTACGGTTATTTATC
>CBDUGR010000097.1:0-7345 GCA_965366515.1 uncultured Gammaproteobacteria bacterium
AATGCAGTTTCTTGATCAATTAAGGTTGCCTTTAGTGGCGGCCCCCATGTTTCTCATCTCAGGCCCGGAATTGGTGATAGCTTGTGGTGAGTCAGGAATATTGGGATCCTTTCCTACGCAAAATGCGCGTACCAGCGAAGTGCTGGAGCAATGGCTGCTGAAAATCAGTAATCATCTAGGCTGTTCCGGCGATGCTGATTCCCGGCCTTGGGCGGTCAATATTGTGACCCATCCTTCATATAATCGTCGAGAAAGCGATTTTGAGCTGCTTCTGAAATATCGGCCCCATTTGGTGATTACGGCGCTTGGCAGCCCGCTGGGTTTCGTTGATAGAGTGCACGAGTATGGTGGCCAGGTATTCGCAGATGTAAATAGCGTCTCTTTGGCGCGCAAGGCAGCGGCGACGGGTGTCGACGGACTCATTCTTGTCGGCGCCGGGTCGGGTGGACATACCGGTGATCTCACGGGCTTCGCGTTTGTATCAGAGGTTCGGAAATTTTGGGATGGCACGATCGCATTGGCCGGTGGTCTTTCCGATGGACGCGGTATTAGAGCATGTGAGGTGTTGGGCGCGCAGCTGGCGGTTATGGGGACTCGCTTTATTGCTACCAGGGAGAGTCAGGCTGATGATCTGTATCGGCAGATGCTGATCGATTCGACTGCTGAAGATCTGGTTATCACCAAAGCTTTTACTGGCGTGAATGCGAATATGCTGAAGCCCAGTATTGAGCGTGCTGGATATGATCTTTCAATGTTAGCAGAGGAAAAGAAAATAAATTTTTCAGACCCCTTGTCTGATACCAAAGCCTGGAAGGATATATGGTCTGCTGGGCAGGGGATCGGTGTCATTGAAAAGGTGCAGCTGGTAGAGGAGTTGGTGAGTGAGTTGGAGCAACAGTATCGAGAGGCGAGGGAGACTCCATAGCAACATCAATGGAGAGATAAAAAACAATATTAGGACTGGGTAGTATTAGCTGGATTTGTGTCCATCGTTAAAGTTCTCAGGAAAAAAATGATTCTAACAAACCTAAATAAAATCGAAGAATTTACAAGCTGTGGCTGGTGGGGTGAAGTCACAGTAGATAGTCTTTTCCAAGATACCGTAGACCGGACACCGGACAATTCTGCGGTGGTGGATGCGTCCAACAGAGAGCAATTTACTGATGGATCCTGTCAGCGTCTTACCTATGGCGAACTCAAGCATTTGGTCGACTGTATCAGTGTCAAACTTTTGCAAGCGGGTGTCATAAAGGACGATATTGTTGCGATTCAATTACCGAATGTCGTTGAATCAGTAGCTTGCATTTTGGCCTGCGCGCAACTGGGTGTTGTTGTTACGCCGATAGCATCGCAGTACAGGGAGCATGAACTTAAGTCGATTCTCGATAAAACCCGCCCGAAAGTTTACATCAGCATGAGCAATATCAAGGGGCATAATCATGCCAGCATGCTGTCCAGTATGTGCGATCAAAATGCCCCTGTACAAAACTTAATGGCATGGGGTGAGGATTTGCCGACAGGTGTTGAATCCCTTAACTCGATTGATGTTTCTGCACAAGATCTGGCAATGTTATCCCGCTTTAAAGCAGAGAATCCTCACAGTGCTAATGATATTTTGACGATCTGTTGGACATCGGGTACTGACGCGGCACCCAAGGGTGTGCCACGTAGCCATAATCACTGGCTGGCGATTGCAAAAATCATAGTGGCTACAGCTCAAATCCAGGAGGGAGAGCATCTGGTTAATCCATTCCCCATGGTTAACATGGCGTCACTGGGTGGTGTGCTTTTTCCCTGGTTAATGGTTCAGGGAAAACTGGTATTACACCAGCCATTTGATCTACCTACCTATCTCAGTCAGATAGAGGACGAGGGCATTAACTACAATCTGGCACCTCCACCCGTATTAAACCGTTTAATCAAGGATGAGAGCGTGCTTGCCAACGTTAACCTGGAATCACTGCATTCCGTCTGTTCTGGTTCCGCACCACTCGCACCCTGGATGATCCAGAAATGGCAGGACAGGTACGGCATCAATATTATTAATTTCTTTGGATCCAACGAGGGTACTACCCTGGTCAGCTCCGTAGTTGACGTTCCAGATGCCTGTGAGAGGGCACTCTATTTCCCACGTTTTGGCAGGGACGAATATAGCTGGGCAGTGGACGAAGTGCTGAGTTTCAGGACTCGCCTGGTAGACCCTGATACGGGTCGACAGGCGACTCAGGTGGGAGAGCAGGGGGAGCTGAGGATATGGGGCGCTACCGTATTTGATGGATATTATGCTGATGAAGAGCTTAATAGAACGGTATTTGATGAAGATGGATATTTCTGTACGGGAGACCTGTTTGAAATTGCCGGGACTACAGAAAAGCCTTGCTATTACCGCTTTGTTGGTCGGCTTAAAGAAATCATTATTCGTGGTGGCCAGAATATTGCTCCCTGCGAACTGGATAGCCTTCTGGATAGTCACCCGAAATTACAGGAAGCAGCAGTGGTTGGTGTGCCAGATGAAATTCTTGGGGAGTGTTTGTGCGTAGCCATTGTTCCGAAGGAAAACGAGCGTATCGATCTGCAAGATTTGAATCAGTTTTTACGGGAGAAAAATATCGCAGTATTCAAGCTTCCCGAGCGGATGGTGATAGTCGATCGACTGCCCCGAAACCAGCTAGATAAGTTGGTAAGAAGGGAGCTTCAAAAGCAAGTACTTGAGATGCTGAATGGTTCGGAGTCCGGTTCTCCGCAAAGCGGGTTGTCAGGTCGAAGGTTAAATAATTAAAAATGATCAAATATGGAGCGAGGTAAACCGGGAAAAATTAAAACAGGTTGTTGGAGTGCGATAAAACACTAACGAGGGCGAAACCAGATCAAATCGATCTGCAATATTTAGGGGGAACAAATCATGGAAATACAACAAAAAGTGGTAACCAGCCTACAGGTATCAATTTTTATGCTGGGAGGTCTCAGCTTTGCTCAGGCAACTGCCGAGGCAATGTTGGAGGAAGTTGTCGTTACGGCACAAAAACGTGCGGAAAATTTGCAAGATGTGCCTATTTCAATATCGGCATTTTCAGGTGACTTCATTGATGATGCAGGAATTACTTCCATTGATGAAGTGAGCAGTTTGACACCAGGGCTGACTATGAGTCGCTTCAATATTGCGCAACCTCAGATTTTTATTAGGGGGATAGGTTCTACAGATGACTCTGCCTATGGAGACCAGTCAGTGGGAGTTTTTATTGATGAAGTCTATATTGGTCGCGCTGGCGGAGCTGACCTCAATATGATGGACCTGGAAAGGATAGAGGTTTTGCGAGGGCCGCAGGGTACTCTTTATGGTAAAAATGTCGTGGGTGGCGCGATAAACGTGGTTACCCGCAAACCATCACAAGATTTCTCCGCCAAGGTGTCCGCCGGAGCAGGAAATTATAGCTACAACAATTGGCGAGCGCTGATTAATGGTGGTCTTTCCGAAACAGTGAGTGGCAAGCTGGGGATTTCCAGTACCAACCGTGACGGCCATTCGAAAAGCTCCTTGGGTGGCAGGCTAAGTGATGAGGACAATGTTTCCGCGTTTGGCCAGCTTCTGATCGATACATCTGAACAGAGCTCATTGCTATTGTCCTTTGACTACTCCAGAGACAGGAGGGAGGGCAATAGTCGTGATAGCTTCGGTGAACAGTTTGTCTTTTTCCCATGGTTCGCACCTGGATCTCCTTTTGCAGCTTCTCCGGCGTCGAGTGACCCCTATAGAAATGAGAAAACAGTCAACGGATTTCAGGATCGTGATGTCTGGGGAGCCTCGGCAAAATTCAACTGGACAACGGCCCTGGGGGAATTTGTATCGATTACCTCCTATCGAAATAGCGAGTTCGACTTTCAGGAAGATTTCGATGGCAGCGATGCCAACCTGGTTGTAAATAATGTTGATGAAGAGGCAAATCAGTTTTCACAAGAGTTCAGGTTATCGAATATCTCAAATGATGGTCGTTTAAGCTGGTTGGCGGGTCTTTATTACTACCAGGAAGAAGTTGATCGAATGGATAATAATGACTTTACAGGAAACGATGTCGCAGCATTTGGAACACCATCTCCTGTACCAGGATTGAGCTGGGGACAATTCCTTCCTCTGCTGGGACAGACAGGATGGGGTTTGGCGCCCTTTAACATCTTCTTTGATCAGTATAACGAAACGACCAGTTATGCGGTATTTGGACAAGTGGACTACCAAATTGCCGAAGCGCTGAAACTGAGCGTGGGTGCCAGGTATACGGTCGATTCAAAGGATGCTGATATTAAGGGCCTTGGGTTCGATCCGACTGGAGGATTCCTGGCTGCGCCATATGATGTCAGCGTTGATGAAACCTGGGAAGAGTTTACGCCTAAGGTGTCTCTCGATTACCAGTTTAATGACGACATTATGTTCTATTTTTCTTTTTCGCAGGGATTTAAGAGCGGGGGCTATAACGGGTCGGCATCATCCGAAGCGGTTGCTCGGCAGGGATTTGATCCCGAAGAGGCTACGCAGTACGAAATCGGTGTTAAATCAATGCTGTTTGATGATCGGGTAAGGGCAAACCTGACTTTATTCCAGATAGATTATACCGACCTGCAGGTGTTCCAGTTAAAGAATGGAGCAGAGCTGGTCATAGATAACGCGGCGGATGCGGAAAGTAGTGGTATCGAATTAGAGGTGACTGCAGCGCTGACGGACACTATGACGCTGGTAGCAAGTTATGCCTATCTGGACGCAGATTACGATAAGTATATTACTGAAAGCGGAGCTGATTATAGCGGTAACAGCCTGACGCGATCACCTGAAAACAGCTACAACATTTCATTAACGAAAAGGTTTTCAATCGGTGGGATTGGCGATTTGACGCTACAGGCGGATTACTCCTATCAGGACGAGATTTTCTTTAACGCAGATAATTACCGGATGCCAAATGGCGATATTCTGGTAGGTGATGATGAGCACAGTATCTGGGACGCCTTCGCAATATTGGAAATTGCTGATACTGGAATCGAAGTTAAGCTTTGGGGGAAAAACCTGGGTGACGAGGAGTACCGGGTTCATGGTATTGATGGCAGAGGCCCCTTTAATCTTAGTCAGAATGGGGCGGTCGTTTGGGGTATGCCACGTACCTACGGAATTTCGCTGACTTGGAACATTGATTAGCAAGGGGAGTTTGAATGTAGAAGGGCGCGATAAACGTAAATCTTGATGATGAGAGCAATCAGTGCTGTTGGGCATTAGCCAGAGCAGTAAATGTGATAATTATGAAGCGGTGCTAAGGAAGGTACCGCTCTGCTGAATACCAGGTGATAGAATATGGGAAATATGTTTGATTTAACGGGGAAGGTGGCAATCATTACCGGATCCAGTCGTGGCATCGGGCGCTCAATTGCTCACTGCATGTCTGCAGCGGGTGCTAAAGTGGTTATTTCGAGTCGTAAAGCTGAAGCTTGCGAGGACGCTGCGCAGAGTATTCGCTCAATGGGCGGAGAGGCTGTGGTGGTGCCCTGCAATATATCAAAAAGAGAGGATCTGGAAAATCTGGTTGAACAGGCACTTAAGCAGTGGGGGCGCATTGATATTCTGGTTTGTAATGCGGCTGTTAACCCGTACTATGGGCCGATGGCCACTATGCCAGAAGAGGCTTACGATAAGGTTATGGACAGCAATGTCAAAAGTACTTTTTTGCTTTGCAACATGGCCGCTAAACATATGGCAGAGACAGGTGGGGGCTCGATTATTATCGTATCCAGCATTGGGGGTAATCAGGGAAGCGGAACACTGGCAGCATATGGGATTTCCAAGGCTGCTGATTTTGCGCTGGCTCGTAACCTGGCGATAGAGTGGGGGCCCAGGAACATTACAGCAAATTGCATTGCGCCAGGCCTGATTAAAACTGATTTTTCCAAGGCACTTTGGGAGCAGCCCAAAATTGCAGAGGGGATTGAAAAGGGGACGCCCTTGCGTAGGATCGGCGATCCAGATGACATTGGAGGTGTCAGTGTATTTATCGCATCAAGGGCGGGTGCTTATATGACCGGTCAAACAATTGTTGTAGATGGTGGCGCTACGGTCAAAGAGCCCGCATAATTTGTTTTGTAACAACCGTGAAGCTGTCCTGCCCTGAGTCCATAATAATTGTGAGTTAGCTGGCCAAGATTTTTCCGGTATTTATTTGAATGGCAGTTACAGCCTTGTAATTGCCTGTCTGTCTTGGGGATCTATTCAATGCCGAACTATAAAGCGCCTTTGCGTGACATCGATTTTGCTCTTAATCAGCTGTTGGATTTCCCGGCACATTACAAAGAACTTGAAGGCTGCGTTATTCCTGACCCGGATTTGACCATGTCCATCATTGGAGAGGGAGCCAAGTTTGCTGAGCAAATTTTGGCCCCTCTCAATGCAAGTGGTGACCAGGAGGGTTGTCATTGGACTTCGGAAGGGGTTCGAGCGCCGTCCGGGTTCAAAGACGCCTATAAGCAATTTGTTGAAGCGGGCTGGCCGACCTTGGCGACACCGGAGAAATTTGGGGGGCAGGGGTTGCCTGAATCTCTTAATCTGGTGCTCAGTGAAATGTTAAGTAGTGCCAATGTTTCCTGGAGTGGCTATTCAGGTCTTACTCAGGGCGCAGTTAAAACCTTGATGACCTACGGTTCAGACTGGGCGCTGGACAATTTGTTGCCAGAGATGGTGAGTGGGAACTGGACTGGCACCATGTGTTTGACGGAAGCTCATTGCGGGTCAGACCTGGGATTAATACGTACCAAGGCACATGAAAATGCAGATGGAAGCTATCAAATAAACGGAAGCAAGATTTTTATCTCTAACGGCGATCATGATGTGGCAGACAATATCATTCATATTGTGCTGGGCAGAATTGAGGGGGCTCCCAAGGGTACAAAAGGACTTTCACTATTTGTCGTGCCTAAACATCTGGCAGATAAAAATGGGCAGGAAAAAAGGTTGAATGGGGTGACCTGTACCGGGATAGAGGAAAAAATGGGCATTCATGGTTTTGCCACCTGTGCATTGAGCTTTGAGGGCGCCAAGGGTTATTTGCTTGGTGAACAAAATCAGGGGTTAGCCTGTATGTTTACCTTCATGAACGCGGCACGTTTGCACGCAGGATTACAGGGCGTGGTGCATTCTGAATTGGCCTATCAGGGAGCTGTACCCTACGCCCATGAGCGTCTGGCCATGCGCTCTCTGAGTGGCGCTAAAAACCCTGATGCCGAAGCTGACCCTATTATTGTGCACCCGGATGTAAGAAGAATGCTGCTCACGATTAAATCCTTTGCAGAGGGTGCCAGAGCGTTTGCCTACTATCTT
>CBDUGR010000098.1:0-7325 GCA_965366515.1 uncultured Gammaproteobacteria bacterium
TTGCTATGGTGGGTGACCTGCGCTACGGACGAACGGTGAGGTCTCTGTCATACCCCATGCGACCCTAACTTCCGGTCCGCAAGCTTCTATATCCTGAACCAGCTTTTCAGGTGCCGCTGCGCCACCTATAGCGGCCATTTTCAGCGAGCTAAGACGCTTTATCCCATCCATTGTTTCCTTAAATTGATCCATCAAATTATTCCAGGCTGTCGGTACACCGGCTGCCAGGGTCACTTTCAGTTCATCGATCAATTTCGCGAGCACCTTACCATCACCCATATAGCGGCCCGGCAATACCATCGAACAGCCGGTCATGGGAGCGGCATAAGGTATACCCCATGCATTCACATGAAACATTGGGACAATTGGCATTATGCGATCTTGAGAGGAAATGTTCAGGGCATCGGGTAATGACATCGCATAACTATGAAGTACCGTTGAACGATGACTATATAGCGCCCCTTTGGGATTACCCGTAGTACCGGAGGTATAACACAATCCTGCCGCCTGGTTTTCATCTAATTCAGGCCAGAGAAAATCCTGCTCTTCGCCGGTAGCAATAAACGCCTCATACTCAACACTTTCGTCCGTCAGACGACTCGCATCGATTTCATAGACGATCACCTTTTCAAAGCTGGCATTACTGAGTAGACGACTGCCTAATGCCGCATACAGATCTCCACTGATAATAAGAAATCTGTCTTGGGCATTTGTAATAATCTGGTTGACTTGTTCCAGATGTAACCTTGGGTTGATCGTATGACAGACCGCCCCGGCGCAACTGATAGCATAGTAGGCCTCAAGATGGTGGTAGTCATTCCAGGCCAAGGTCGCCACCCGGTCACCCTGCTTCAATCCACATTGAACCAAAGCCGAGGCCAGTTGCCCTGCTCTTTTAAAGCAATCCCGATAGCGATATCGGTTATAGGATAGATCCAGATTAACCGATATCACTTCCGTTTCGCCAAACACCTGCTGCGCATGCCGCATAATCGACGTAATCGTCAGCGGCATGTTCATCATATTTGCGTCCACAACAACCTCGCTCCTAACAACCCAACATGAGTTCCCGTGGCACGCTCCCTAAAAACGATAAGCCGCCTGGAAAGAAAGGGTGCGTGGTGGCAGGGTAAAAGCGTAAAAAGTGTTGGTACCAAAAGTACTGGGACTCAGTGGTACGTTGTCAACGTAGGTCAACACCTCTTCATCCGACAGGTTTCTTCCCAATACCGCCAGCTCCCAATTTTCTGTTTCGACAGCAATACGCAGGTTAACCAGTGTATAAGCGTCTATTTCGTACTGAGGGTCAAGACTACCATGCACGTTCTGCTCATCGGTATAATTCAGATCTAAAGCAACCGCCAGATTTAAAGCTTCTGTTAATGGGCGGTTATAGCTGGCACTAAAACTGGCCGTTAACTCGGGCGTGTACTGCCCGGACTTGCCGGTATAGTCACAGAGCTGATTACCAGAAGGGCCAATATCACCATCCCGGACCTGGCGGTTATAGCAGTTACCCCCACGATATTGATCAAATTCATGGTCCAGATACGCCACGGCGTAGCGAAGACTGAGATTTTCAGTCACCGCATATCGTCCATCCATTTCGACGCCGCGAATGGTGACCTCAGCCGCATTATTTACGTTGAACCCGAACGATCCGTCAAACTGGCTGATCTGTAAATCTTCATAGTCGGTCTGATAGAAAGCCACGTTTAACTCAGCCGCCCCATCTAGCAGTGTTGACTTGAAACCAATTTCAAAGGAACTTGCTTCCTCTTCCTCAAACTCAAAAGAGGCCACATTATTGGCTCTGGGATCATATCCACCTGACTTGAACCCGGTGGTATAAGATACGTAAGCCATCAGGTTTTCATTGACATCCCATTGCAGGTTGATCAATGGCGTAAAGGATGATTCATCTCGGCTATTGGAAATTTTGTGACCACTGCGCTGCTGGTTCTGAATGGCAAACAACAGTTCATAAAGCGTCGGCGCACCCAGCAATGGGTTAACCGGCTGACCAGTAGCAGTTTGAAGAACGTTGATCTCGCGTTTACCGTCCTTTTCTTCACTGGTATACCGCGCACCAAAGGTCAGTCGCATATCGTCTCGAAAATTCCAGGTAAACTGTCCAAAAACAGCCCAAAGGTCTGAATCGGCGCTGTAATCACGACTAACGTCCGTTCCAAGAATCGGTGCCAAGGCGCCACCGGACAACAGCCCCAGAATACTATTGCCAGGAACGAGAATATCATCTTTAAATTCCAGTTCGCTGGTTTGATAGAAGGCACCGACCACCCAGTCCACAGACTCCCCACCTGGCGAAGCCAGACGAATTTCCTGACTGAACTGATCATATTCTTCATCAAGCACGACGCTGCATAATCACAATCACAGAGTTCTAAAAACTCATAACCGACGATACCGGTCACACTGGTGAGCGTATTTTTTCCCAGATTGTAGTTAATCGTCAGCGTGGCATTATCCAATTCGTTATCGCTGAACTCCTTGACGCCAAAGCCACCGGCCTGCCGCTTGAAGTTCAAGCTAGTCTCGGCAATCGCGCCAGGATGCCCCAATAATCCTAGAATTGTACCGTAGTTAGCCGGAATCGGAGCACCTAAGGGAGCAGGATCATCCTGCACAATCTCAATCTGGCGACCATCCACATCAAAGGTATCCCGTTCTAGCTTAAGCGTCACATCCAAATTATCGTTCGGCTCCCAACGCAGCGTACCCCGTATCGCAAGATCATCGCGCGCCGGCTCGTCGTCATCCAGGAAAGTATTATCGACATAGCCATCGGTATCATAGCTACGAACCGCAAAGCGCCCTTTGAGGGTATCGGTGAGCGGTCCAGAAATGGCAAACAGGACTTCTCGTGTTGAGAATTCCGGTTCATAGTTAAGCTGTATATACCCTTGCAAGTCATCTGTAGGTTTTGCCGAGGTCATATTCAACGCACCGGCAATACTGTTCTTGCCAAATAAAATACTTTGCGGTCCTCGCAGCACCTCCACACGCTCCAGATCCAAAAAGGGTGCACGAATTAATTGTTGTCTTCCGTAATAGACACCGTCGATGTATTGCCCCACGGACTGCTCAAATCCCTGACTGTTACCGGTACCGATGCCTCTTATATACACCTGCGTACTGATACCTGTTTCAGTCATCTGCAAATTCGGCACAAACTGCTGCAGATCTTCAATTTTCTTAATGCCCACCTGCTGCATTTTTTCGCCACCCAGGGCCGTTACGGAGATGGGGACATCCTGCAGGCTTTCAGCACGTTTCTGTGCAGTAACAATAATTTCTTCTAGTACTGCAGCTTTGGTAGCAGTGGGCAAAGCAAACGCCGCCGATATCGCTATAAGCTGAATACCGCTGATATATCTATTTTTAAAAACAATCATTTCCGGTCCCTCCCGATGTTTTTTTATATACAGCCGGCCCTGTTCCTGCCTTAACCTATGAATCTATACCGTCAAGCAGGTTGAGTCGAAGTTAGATCTGGACAATTTTATGTGATTATCGGACATAAAATGCTAGTATTAGGGTGGCTATTACTCGATCAACGGGTGATAAACTTATCGCCAGCTAAAATTTAATGGGTACGATCAAGAGGATCAGACCATGAATGCGCAAATGGCCGAGCAGTATGATCAGCAGGTTAAGCCAGCCTATAAAGTAGACTTTTTGGTGCGCGCCATGATGGATCAGGGTATTACACCTGATCTTGTGCTCGCAGGTACAGAACTGAATACAGACATGTTAAGGAAAACAGGCTCCAGGATCGCTACTTCCGATCTGGTCCGTGTGTTCCATAATGTACACAAGCACTCTACTGATCCAGCCATTGCTCTGAGGGTTGGCAAGCAGATTAACTCCAATTGTTATGGTCTCTACGGCCATGCTCTGCTCAGCTCCCCAACCACGCGCGACGCCCTCATATTTTCAATCAACTACCATGGACTGGTAGCCAGAACCGTACGTATGGAGCTTGTCGAAGAGGCGAACTCAAATGAGGCTTATCTTAGATTTTATAATCTACTACAAGAACCCAGCCTTTTTAAATTCAATATTGAGTTTCAGTTGGGCGTAGTGTTGGCGCTGTTTAGGGACATTCTTCAGAATCAAAATATTGCTTTCAAAGCCGCCAGAGTCAGCTATGACGCGCCGGCTCACGCTGCACTTTACACGGAAATTTTGGAGTGTCCCGTTGCTTTTTCGCAGCCCGTTAATGAATATGTTTTTGAAAAATCGAGGCTTGACCAGCCCTTGCCCCATTTCAACCCACTAGGCCTGAAAATTCTCCTAAAAGCCTGTGACGAAGAGCTCAACGAATTTTGTAATTGTGATGAACTGATTCTAGCCGTGCGCAAAACAATCATGGAAAACCTGGGCCCCAGACTGAGCGCTGAAGAGGTGGCAAAATGCTTAAACATGACTTCACGGACGCTACGCCGAAAATTATCTGAGCGCGGCACCAGCTTTAGTGAAACCCTGTCTGAAATACGAAGTAATCTAGCAAAGAAATACCTATCTAACACTGCTATGACCATTGATGATATTGCTGAACGTGTCGGCTATAGTGACACCGCCAATTTCAGAAATGCATTTAAACGCTGGATCGGACACACCCCGGGAAATTACCGAAAACACCATCAGTAGCCACACTAGAAGCCCCATTAGCAACCAGCTATTGAGAACCCATCTGACTTTTGCTATTTGCCCGCCTCTGGTGATCACGCCATATCAAACAGCTTTATTACTACTCAGTGCCAAGCAATTTTGACGATTCGAACTATACTGAAGTTGTAACGACTGTTGAGTCGGTCACCTATATCCGCTTTCTTTTTATTAGAGCGCATGAATATACTTAATCACTTCGCAAACAAGCGCACTGATGATGCCAGCGTTAGTACCTGGCATTCTCTGGCTGCAATTGCATTACGCAGCTCCGTTTTACCAATAAGCGTTGCCATTCTTGTTGCCACCCTGCTCGCCTATTTTCTGTTTTTCGCCTCTGTTAAACAGCATCATATGGATAAACTGGTGCTATTTTCCAAAGAGCGTGCACACCATGAATTGAGGCTATTTGAACTTGCTAAAGACAACTTGGAGCTGATTAAAGAAGAGCTGATTTCAAAGCTCGAAAAAGGCCACTTTCTGGATGACGCAAAACACCTAAGATCACGCATAGAGCAAAAGTCTGATGGCACCCGCAGGAATATAGATGAGCGGTTCGACGCTAACAAAGAAGCCCAGCTACTTGTCGCGCGCGGGCGAATTTTAAGCCCGATTGCTGAGCGTACCCTGGCTATTACCGACCAGTTGCTATCTCGCTACGGACCTGCCTGGGGCAACCGCTTCGTTAACACCTACTTTCTGGGGCAGGAGGGCTACTCTTCGTGTTTCTGGCACGGCGAACGTTTTATCTTTAACCTGGAGCCGGATTTTACGCACCTGGACAAACCCTATTATCTCATCGGCACACCCGAAAATAACTCCCAACGCAACAATCGCTGGACTTCCGTTTATCTCGACGATACCAGCAAGAAATGGATGGTCAGCAGTATTACTCCGGTCTATTTCCAAGATCAGTTTTTGGGAATCTTTGGCCACGATATTTACCTCGACAATCTAATGACACGTACCATAAATGATCACCCTCAGGGCACAAAAAATATGCTCATGACTCGCGATGGCCAACTAATCGCCCATCCAGATTATATGGATCTTGTATTGAGCAATAAGAAAAGCCTGAAAATATCTGATCATGGTGACGCCAACTTGCAAGCCATTTTTAAATTAGTCAGCTTACAACTGACTGATAGCGATCGCATCTCTGCAGCTGAGGAATCTATTTCTCCACAGGTTATTGATGATGACGCTAACAATCGCTACCTGATCGCAACGCCCTTGCGTCAGACTAACTGGATCCTGGTGTCCGAATACCCTAAAGAACTGGTGGCTAGAGAAGCCGCAAAATCCGCACGCGCGGTATTTTTTATGGGCGCAATACTGCTCCTTATAGAACTCATCTCGCTGTTCTATATCATCAAGATTAAGGTTTCACAGCCTCTAGCAAAACTTAGCCATGCAACCTCCTCATTGGAATACGGGGATAAACAGGGTCTGATCGAGAATTTTGCACAACGTAAAGACGAAGTTGGGCGACTGTCGCAGGCATTCAAGCATCTGCAAGGCACTATAATCCAACAATTTCAGGAACTGCATGATCAGGTTGAGGTGCGAAAGAACGCTGAGCAATCCCTCCAGGATAAGGGGCTACAACTTAGTCATCTAAATACCCGGCTCGACCAGGATGTGAAAGCACGAACCGCGGATTTGCAAAGAGAAATTGAGGCAAAGAGCAAACTGACTGCAGCAATGGAGCACGCAGCGGAATCGATTATCATTATGAACAGACAAATGGTTATTGAATACGCTAATCCAAGCTTTTTCCAGCAATTCGGCTATTCAAAAGAGGAAGTTCTGGGAGGCAGCCCGATGGTAATGAACTGGAATCGGTCCAAGCTTTCAGTCCAAAAGGAAATACTCAGCACTTTGGAGCGAGGAGAGGTCTGGTTCGGGCAGGTCAGTAACGAAACAAAAAATGGCAAAGTGCGTCACGAAGAAATAACCATTTCACCGATTAGGGATGAAGTGGGCGAGGTCACCCATTATGTTGAAGTAAAACGCGATATCACCGAACGCATGGCGCTGGAGGAGCAGCTGCAGAGCGCCCAGAAACTCGAATCGATTGGACAACTGGCAGCAGGCATTGCCCATGAGATTAATACACCAACGCAGTACATCGGCGACAACACCAATTTTCTCAAAGGAACCTACACCGACCTTGACCTGCTGGTCACACAATTAAGAAAATTACCCGAAGAACAGGATCTTCAGGAACGGGTCGAACAACTTCTGGATGAAGCCGATATCGAGTACCTGCAGGAGGAAGTCCCCTTGGCGCTAGAGCAGTGCCTCGAAGGTGTTGATCGGGTTTCGAAGATTGTCCATGCAATGAAAAATTTTTCCCATCAGTCAAAAGAGAAAACGCTGGTAGATCTTAATCAAGCGATACAGAGCACGATCACAGTCGCCACAAACGAGTGGAAGTATGTGGCTGACCTGGAGACGCATTTTGATTCGACTATGCCACTGATATTTTGCGAGCCAGGTGAAATTAATCAGGTGGTGCTCAACATGATTGTTAACGCTGCTCATGCCATTGATGACGCGTCAAATTCAGGCAAAAAGGGCCTGATAACAATACAAACCCGCTTCATCAACGGCTTTGCTGAAATTCATAT
>CBDUGR010000099.1:0-7292 GCA_965366515.1 uncultured Gammaproteobacteria bacterium
TATATAACTCAGCTGATGGAGGGTGTTCCGACATCAATTTATCTGCCTGTTCAATTAAATCGGTAAAAGCCTCTTTCTGCACCTCACCAGTCAACTGATAGTTATCAATTGCCCACTGTTTTTGGAGGTATTGGACTGACTCCTGGATTGTTTCTGCATTGCTTACCGAAGAAATAAATATTAACGCAATTCCTAACAAGATTTTAGTCAACTTCATTACCTGTTCCTCCTGTTTTAACCATCTACCGGCTTAGTTTGATTCATCCCACAATAACGCCTGATCGTAGGCAGCTGTCTTAACAGGGCTTTATCTACAACTGCCGGAAGCAGACTATTCAGCCTCACAAAGAACGACTCTGGCCAACCCAGGTAGCGATTAACGGATTTTCCCAACTCCAATGCGCTGACAAGTTGCTCGGCCACACTCCGCGGCTTATCGATTGCATTACCTAGTTCCCTGTTCATTTGGTTCACAGCGTCCGTATTCAACGCTGTATCGGTAGCCCTCGGTGCCAGGTAAACTACAGACACACCTGTATCACTAAGTTCTCTGCGTAACGATTCGGTAAACCCTCTCAGACCGAACTTGGTTGCACAATAAACACTCGACCCCGCATATCCAATACTGCCTAAAATTGAGCCAACATTAACGATGACAGCTTTGGACTTACACTCCAATATCGGCAACAGTGCTTTACAGACTCTGACCGGCGCCGCTAAGTTAGTAGCAATCAAAGTTGAAATATCTTCTTCTTCGGTTCCTTGCAACGTCGCCAGTTTATTTATTCCCAAACAGTTAACCAGACCATTAACCCCAAGCTTTTCAGCAGCATCTCTGAGCGTCTCAATTCCCTCCTGTGTGTTAAGGTCAGCAACAATTTTTACGTGATTCTGACCATTGAGCGAATTTAGCAATTGATCAAGTTTTACTTCATTTCTGCCGGTTAACAACAATTCACAACCCTGTTGATCCAATGCTTCAGCAATAGCACTGCCAATACCACCGGTAGCCCCCGTTATTGCAATTTTTTTAAAATGCGTATTCATCGACATCCTCTTATGGCCCCTTTGATGCGACCTCAATAACTTCACTCAAAAGTTCAAACTCTCATATGGAAATTAAGCGGTTAACTGACTTATCCAGGTCAATTGGTGCTTTGCTGGTTGTTCAAATTCACGCAGACCTTCATCAAAAAAATTTAACTGACGCATAATATAGTCGAAATTCAGATCAATCAGCTTTGGACTACCCGCTATAAATCGCCCTATGGATCCGTCATGGCAGTCTTTGCATCTATCTTTGCAAATCCTGTATCCCCGGCTCTCATGCGGCAATAGTCGCGGCTTGGCTTGGCGACAACTCTCTGAAAATATTTCCGTAGAGATAATAGAAGGCTTTCGCTGAATGTATAATTTGATCCTGCTCTTCCACAGCTTCAATTTTATTCATTAGACCCTCGTAAAATTTGATATGGTCCTGATCCAACTCTCCATGTGAGCGCAGGTAACTGAATGCGTTGGCGGGTAATCCCAACTCTTTCTGTATTTTCTTCGCTGCTATATCAGCAATTTTGATACTGGTTCCCTCCAAAACATTTACCATGCCAAAAAAACCCAGCGGATTGATACGATTTACGGTGTCATAGGCATATGAAACCATTAATTCGGTCGACAAATTTGGTTTGCTATTCCTTGCTTTTTCTTTATCAAAACCACAAACCTCAATATCATTGAGTATCCACTCCTGATGACCGAGCTCCTCTTCAATGTATTCTGCCACTGCCTCTCTCAGCCACTCCTTGCTTTCAGGCAATCTGGCTCCTGTTGCCATCAACAACGGTGTCGTATGCTTAACGTGATGGTAGGCCTGGTTCAGAAATGCCACATAGTCATTTAGCGAGATTTTACCTGCCAAACACGCAGTAATAATCGGCGCAGACATTAGATATTTGCGATCTACTTCAACCTCGCGTTGTAATCTTTCATAAAAAGTCATAAGTACCCCATTAACCTGTACGAGTAGAAAAATTTTTATTCAGGTATAGCTGATTAATACGATCTGAAAATACCTGCTTTATTTTCTCTCGCCGTATGCGTCCATTACCGGTTATAAAGGGCTTTAGCTCAGGCGGTTCAGCTCGCAGATAATCGCCAATTTGCGCGTAGTCAGGCAGGTTCTGGTTGCAAACACCCATCCAGCCAGCAATATCATCATCGCTCACCGACGAAGGTGTAAAAATCAGTGCTATAAGATAAGGCTGCTCATCACCAAACACCACGCAGTGACTAAGTATCGGCAAAGACATTAATACTGACTCCACCCATTCTGGACTTATATTTCTTCCGAAGCTGGATATCAGGATATTTTTACATCGGCCATCAATGCTCAAAAAACCATCCTTGAAATGCCCTATATCCCCTGTATCTATTTTTTCAGGGTACCAACTCGCGGTATCACCCAAATAGCCCAAATGTACAGAACCCGACACCACAACCTCGGTGTTTTCAATATGAACTTGGCAGTGGGGCAATAAATGCCCTACTGAGTCAATATGATCTTTTGATGGGGTATTTAAAGCTACCACGGATCCACACTCGGATAAGCCGTAACCCTGATAGACCGGCAACCCCAAACTTCTGGCATTTTGGATAAGTTGTGGCGACACTTTGCCGCCGCCGACTGCGATAAACTTTAAGGTCGCAGGCTGCTGCCAGCCGTTCATGCAAGCCTGCACGAGCAAGATCAGTAACTGGGGAACTAATATCATTGTCATCGGCTGCGTATCGGTAATGCAATCCAACAACTTTTTTGCATCCAGCCTGGAGCTGCCCAGCATCCCTCGATCCCTCTCCGAGGGAATAACCACCTCTCCTCCGCTAAGCAACGGTGTATAAACCCCGGCAATATTTTCAAGCAAGGTACTTAGCGGTAGCAGGCAAAGATGCTTGGGATATTTAATATCAATAGCATCCGCCAACGATTGCGCAACCTGCCACTGATGGGTAAAGCTCAAACAGACACCTTTGGGATTTCCGGTTGAGCCCGACGTGAAGGTGATTTTCTGCGTACCCTCTGGGAATTTTTGAACATAACGTTCGGTGAGTTTCCAGGCGTAGATCAAAAGTGTCTGGCCAGTGTTGTGATAGTCCATCTTTTCAAGTGGCATGCTGAGTCTATCAGGGAGGGATAGATGGTCACTCAACAACGTATCCACCCCGGCAGTGGTCACGCATTGTTGTACTTGGTCTGTCGAAAAGAATGCCGGCAAAGGTATAAAAACCAACCCCAGCTCCTGGCAAGCCAGGTCGATCAGTACCCACTCGATACTATTGTCCGCTTGCAGCGCAACTACTTTTGCACCGCTGCCCTGAAACCATTTAACACGCGCTTGAACCTCAATGATCAATAATGCGTAGGTCAAATGCTGGTTCCCGGAGACCAAAGCTACAGAATCTTCCGGCAACAGGCTTGCAACAAATTTGAGCCGTTTTAATATACCCGACATTAATCGACCTTCGCCAGACGACGGTAGTCGCGCAAAGCGCTGGCAATATCCGTTATATTGTTTAGCTGCTGATTCGCAATATTACTTAAACGACTATTGCCTGCAATGATCTCTGAGGCGGTTTTCAGACTACCAACCATTACCCGGGGATTATTCTCATAGTAGCTACCCCACAATGATTTATTACCCTTCAGCCGATCAGGATCAGCGCTAACTAAATAGTGTGGTTCAAATCCCAAATACTTCATAAGTCGTTCTACTTGCTCGGTTACGGTAAAGACCATCCATTCATAATCCGCTTCTGCTAACGACATGGCCATCAGCACCATTGCAAGAGGGCCGTACCCCTTTCTCGTAATCGCCAGATTTCCAATTTCCATCAGCGCGCTACGGTCAACCGGCTGCTTTGAAATAGATGCCACTTGCTGCTCGATGGGACCGTCCAGATACTGTTCCAGAAACATTGGGCGATAGCGCCCTGGTCTTAACCCAAATACCCCTACAAGCTCACTTCCATCATGAATACCGACCAGAATGGGCAAGTATTCATTTACATGGGCATCGTGAACTTGCAGGTATTTCCTTGAGACATAGCTCTCTAATTCCTGCCGCCCAGAGCATCCTTCCACATATAGGCTTAAGCCTGTATTTGATGCATCACCATCTCGCATATTGCAATTATGACTATTAATAACACCTGGCTGAGACATACCGTGGCTTCCAATAATTTTTCTCTAGGCGCTAACAATAGGATCTTCACCTTAAGACAACCTTAGGTGGGTAAT
The DNA here is from genome assembly GCA_965366515.1 of uncultured Gammaproteobacteria bacterium. Classification (GTDB taxonomy): domain Bacteria; phylum Pseudomonadota; class Gammaproteobacteria; order Pseudomonadales; family IMCC2047; genus JAJFKB01. Next base: position 4,292 of record CBDUGR010000099.1, read on the forward strand.
TTATTTTTTTGGGAGGAGAGGCAAAGTTGGGGCTCCCTGCCTTTTTCTTAATATAGGGCTTACTTTTTTGGGGACTTCGAATACGAATTCTTTCATAAGGACGGAACGCTCCCTATGTATACGACTGATTAAGCCTGACTCTTATCAAGTAACCGTGGGAATTGATACACCCTTAAAAACATGCTGGTTCGAGTCAGGCCTGTCAATTCCTTTGCAATTTTCCGTAGTAATTACAAGCGCTACAAGAGTTACAAGCCCTTATTCTCAGGTCAAATCATAGAGGCGTTCAAATTCACCAACAGGAACCGGGTGACTGATCAGGAAACCCTGCATTTGATCGCAAGCGCAGCGTCGTACATAATCCGACTGAATCTGAGTCTCAACTCCTTCAGCAAGCACCTTCATATTGAGGCTATGCGCCATCTCAGTTATCGCTCTTGCAATGATGACATCTTCAGGTTTATTGACAATGTCTTTTATAAAGCTTCGATCTATCTTCAGCTTATCAAAGGGAAAACGGCGTAAATAGGAAAGACTGGAATAACCGGTACCAAAATCGTCGAGAGCTAACCGAACACCAATATCCTTGATTGATTTGAGCACTTCAAACATCTTTTCTGGCTGCCCCATGACCACGCTCTCCGTGATTTCAATTTCCAGATTTGATGGGGAACAGTTACTTTCCTGCAAAATTTTGGAAAGATGCGCGACAAAATCGTGGGCTTCGAGCTGGCAGACAGAAACATTAACGGCAATACTCAGCTTATCAAACCCCGCAGCATGCCAGCCTGCAAGTGTCATACAGGCCTGCTCGAGAACCCATCTTCCAAGCGGACGGATAAGCCCCGTATGCTCTGCTATAAATATAAAATCCATCGGCGGAACCAAACCAAGCTTTGGATGATTCCATCTGATCAGCGCTTCTGCTCCCTCCAACTCACCACTACTCATATTGATCTGTGGCTGAAAGTAGAGCTCAAACTGCTGTTCCTCGAGACCCTTTCGCAGATCATTCTCCATCTGCAGCTGCTGACTCAGCTGCCGATTCATATCATCGGTAAACAGATGGAACTGCACATCAGAACTGACCTTCGCCTGATACATGGCGGTATCTGCCTTTCTCAACAGGGTATCAATATCCTGTCCATCTTCAGGCCAAACGCTGCCACCGACACTCACGGTAATATGCAATTCATGTTTATCAACAATAAAAGGCTGGTCAAATACCGCCAGCAATCGTCTAATCATTTCAGACAACAGTTCAATGGACTCAACATTGTCAACCAGCAACACAAACTTATCACCACCGTAACGGGCAAGAGTGTCGCAACTCCTTGCAAATTCACTCAAACGCCGGGCAACCGCAATCAATAATCGATCCCCCACCTCAAATCCCAGACTTTCATTAACCAGCTTGAAACGATCCAAACCCAGCACCAGCAATGCGGCTCTGCTTCCTGTTTGCGCATGTGCAACACCCTGCTCGAAATGATCAGCCAGCAGTGCTTTACTGGGAAGTTCGGTCAGCTCATCATGGTAAGTCAGAAAATTCAGCCGATCCGCCATCATTTTCTGTTCGGTGATTTCATGCTGAATACTGATCACGTGAGTGACATTGCCCTGACGATCGCTGACTGGCGAAATTGAGCACATATCCCAGTAAAGCTCACCGTTTTTTCTCTTCCTCTGTAACTCACCCTGCCATACTCGACCCTGCCTCATCCTCTCCCAAATTTCATCATATCTTGCACTTGGCATATCTAATGGTCGAGTGATGTTCACATGACTACCCACAACTTCATCGGCTGAATACCCTGACACCTGGTAGAATCGTGGATTGGCATACTCCATAATGCCATTGATGTCAGATATAACCATTGCACTGAAGCTCTGCTCAATAGCCATCATCAGTTTACGAAATTCTTGCTCAGCCTTTTGCCTTAATTCCCGGTCGGCCAGCAAATACGAGCGCATCACTTCAAAAGCATTGCCAACCTCCCCTAATTCATCCTGAGTGCTGATCTGAAGAGTTTGGGAAAAATCTCCCTGACCAATCACAGTTGCAGAACGCTGCAGCCGACCGAGCGGATTCAGAATACGGTAATAGGTCGTACATAAAGCGGCGATAAACACCACCATAACCAGCATCACGATAGCCATTCCGACAAACAGCTGGCTGCGGTTACGGGATTTGATAAGCATCACATCCTCGTCTATATGCCTGTCCACTGCAGCGGCTAACTGTAATATCGACTCTACACCCTGTGTTGCACGATCAAACCAGTCCGTCGCATCTACAGGGTATGCGCTTTCTTTATGACTACTCTCCAATACCTTCATACGAAGAATCTGGTACTGCCCGTTATAATAGGTACGCAAGGCTTGTTGCGCCTCATTAATGGCTGGAGTTTGCGGAAAGTATTCCAATATATAATTGATCTCTTTCACGACCTCTTGTTGAGCATACCGAAATTCATCCAGCTTCCGGTATTCTGCGACGCTCAGCGGCTGTTGCCTTGCAATAACCACACTCAGCAACGCCCGTTCACGTCCAAGGCTCTCACTCAACAGGAAAAATAGCTGTTTGACATGAGAACCGTAACGCGTGGCGTGCTCCGCCTCTTCTCTTGGCGCCCTGATTCTACGGTTGATGCCAGCAACTTCTTCAATGCACTTCGTGAATTTTTCAATCCACTGTACATAATCAATCCCGCCAGTCATCTCGAGGAGACTTCGATCCACCTGCAGCCGCAGCTTCTGAATAGCACCGCTCACCTTATTGTTGAGCTTTTCTTTAATTAACGGAGAAAAAACATCTGGCCTCCTCTCCAGCTCCCAAAGCAGCCTCTCCAGATTTGTATCGGAATTTTTTCTAACGGTCTGCAAGCGCTGCTGCGCAGCGGCGTGAAAATATCGAGGGTTTGATAAAAAAGTGGCCGTCAGCCCACGCTCTAACCCTAGCTGCGCACTGAGGGACAAAGCGCTTTGGCCAATCACGTTA
>CBDUGR010000100.1:0-7284 GCA_965366515.1 uncultured Gammaproteobacteria bacterium
CAGTGACACAAACCTCTTTATTCAATTCATCTTTACTACGTAGCTTTCTCCCTTCTTTTTTATCTTTCGGCCGACTCTGTGAGCGAATCTTCATAGGATAATCTGCGATCATTTCCCGCACTACTTCCAGGTGTGGCTTGACCTGTGCCAACTGTTTTCTGTTAAAAACAATGGCAAACTCTTCTCCACCATAGCGAAAGGCTTTCCCGCCACCTGAAACATTGGCCAACTGCGCCCCCACCATTCTAAGCACATGGTCACCCATATCATGGCCATAGGTATCATTGAATTTTTTAAATCGATCGACATCCAGCATCGCAATTACATAATGGCGGCCCATTCTGGAAAGGTACTCGTTCAAAGCACGACGCCCTCTAAGGCCCGTCAGCTCGTCACGATAGGCCATGTTATGAGAATAAAATAACAGGCTGGTGAGCATAACTACGCTAAGAATACTGAAATTAATTAGTCGTTGCGCAAACACGTCTGCCTGATTCAAAACCAGGGCCATCGTAACCAATGCGAGTAGCAGCAATAAATTAAACGAGTTTCGCGTAAACAACCAACTCGTCAGGATCACCAATGCTGCCAGAGCTGTAGTTAGAACTGTGAATTGTGATAACGCTATCGCTGGCGTGTGGAGTAAATCCATCAAGCGCAGCTTATAGAGTTGCCAAAAGGGGTGCTCCAGACTATTTATTAACCCAATTGCCAGGGCGACTTCTAAAACCACCAGGCTTGTCAGGGCGTAACTCAACATCGATCGTACACCTCGATCGGGACACAGAGCAATGATCGAAAAATTTAAGGGCAAAAGTATAGATAGTAGCAACACCAGCTGAGATGCAGCCCCCCTGTTCCAGGTTCCTTGAAGCAGCCAATAACAAAATAATAGAACAACTGCCATCACCAACATCCGACCCACATTAAAGTGCAGGGCTAGCAGCGTGACAAATATTAACAATACATAAGGCAGTAAAGTCAGAATTACTCGATATTCTAGGATCTTTGGCGTCAGAGACGGTGCCGCAAAGACACCAATAATGACCAGCAGGAACGGTGCGAGATAACCTGTTCCGGATTTAAGACTGATTACACGCAATTTAGAGCGGCCCTGGAGTTACTGTGAGTTACTGTGAATCCCTGAGGACTCCTGTTAATGTCGAGTTAACCTCTGAGTAAGTCTAGACCGAAATAGAAAAGTTGCCCGATATTTTCACTCGCATGACTTCGACAATATTTAAGCAACCCCTGATTATTTAAGGAGCCCCTGATTAAACTAATGCCTTATCGCGCTCCTGGATAAGGCCGTCAAAATCACGTAGCAATTTGATAATTCGCTCACTCGAATGAGTGGTGCTTCTAAAGTATTCCTCGGCCATTGGAACAATACCACTTGCCCGAGGAATCGGTTCCTGTTTTTCAATAATATATTTAACTCTTACGCTAAAAATAAACTGCAGCCACTCTGGAAAAGTCAGGGTATCAATACAAAAAGGCTGCTGACTTGCCAAAGCATCTCCGGTAGGTATTTGATCTCGCCAAAGCCCCTGTTCACGCATAACCGATTCAAGCGTCAATAAAATATCAGCTAACTCTGAATAATTTTTCAAGCAAGAGACTCCCAACACCTAGGCTATTTTGGCTTTTGAGCTAGCCGCCTTCTTTTTCACCCCTCTTTTTTTCTGGTTAATCTCCCTGTGCAGGTCGACAAACTGCTGTGTCAATTTATGTGATGCAGCCATATGTATCAAAGGCTTAGATTGCTGATGTGACTCTCTCATCTTAACCGAGGCGGACAGACAAACTGAGAGCAGAGGCAGTCCTTCTGCTATTAATTCATCGAGCAATTGTTTCGGTAATCGGGCACGCGGCTGAAACTGGTTGGCGACAATCCCTTCAACGAACAGCTCTTCATTGTGATCTTCCTTAATCTCCTGAATCGTGCCAAATAATGTGTAAAGTGCCTGTCTCGAAAAATCATCACAATCAAAGGGAACCAAACACCTTTGCACGGCAATTAGCGCTGAACGCGTGTAAAAATTCAGTGCTGGCGGAGTATCAATATAGATCTGCTCAAAGTCCTGTTCCAACTGCTCCAGTGCATCTCGCAGTTTATAAATTTTGTAGCGTGATTCCAGCTTGCTTTCCAAGTGCTCCAGCTTCGGGCTTGAAGGAATAATAAACAGATTTGGGTACGGCGTTTCATGAACAAAATCAAAGGGTTCTTTGGCGAACAGATTAAAAGATACCGTTTGTTCAAAAAGATCTGCCACGGTATTTTCCAATTCAACTTCCGGTTTACCCAACAGATAATGCGTACAGTTTGCCTGTGTATCCAGATCAATAACGAGTGTTTTCATACCTTGGCTGGCACTGATAGCGGCTAAATTCGCCGTAATACTGGATTTACCAACACCACCTTTTTGATTAAAAACGACACGACGCATGAGTTTCATCCTTCATTATTTTGCGCTGCGGAATATTTGTGCCATTCTAATGGATATTAATACAGAGTTAAAGCAATGTTTTAGCCCTCGAGTAAAGAATTACTAGCGATTTTTATCTAAGTAGAATTAGTAATCGTGCAGAATTACGCCAAAACAAAGGCTATTGAGCAGGCATCTTTATTACATAGATAAATACAGCTGATCTGATTTCGCCGCCATCACAAAGTCGTTCTGGTGCAACCCTTTAATCTTATGCGTCCACCAAGTCAATCTGACCTTACCCCATTCCGTTAACAGGCTCGGGTGGTGATCTTCCATTTCAGCGATCCCGCCGACCAGGTTAGTAAACCTTAGTGCATCAACAAAATTATCAAACCGATACTCTCGAGTTAATTGCTTCATGCCATCACAATCGACCACCGTCCAGTTAGGTATTTCCTTCAGCCATTGTTTAATCGCTTCACTACTTGCACTCGGAGCACCGCTGCGACAGACTTCACATCTCATTTCACTTAGTTCTTTCATAGCAACTCCAAAAGAGTCAACTGAAACGTCCTGTGCGACAATTTGTCACACCCCTGCAACCACCAAGCTAACGTATAATAGCCGTTGTCTTCAAGCAATACCTGATCGTATTGCATAGTGTTATAGAGGTTTGATTTTGAAATTTGTCAGTACAACTACCGTCCGAGGTATAGGCCTCATTGGGCTTGCGTTCATTCAATCCAGTTTTGCCGCTCATAGCGAGTATATTGAAGAGATAGTAGTACGAGGAGAACTCGTTATGTTCGACAAGGCTACTACCATATCAGCCAGTGAGCGTTCTGCGACAGACAGCGCCAAGCTGCTTCCGTCGATACCTGGTGCCAATGTAAACAGCAATGGCGCCATTACCGGTATAGCACAATATCGGGGCCTGTATGGTGATCGGGTAAACGTACACTTGGATAATAGCCCCGCCCTCACCGGCGGACCAAACGCCATGGACTCACCCCTGTCCTATACGCCACCCCTGCTGCTCGAAAATATCGTAGTGAGTCGTGGTATCGCGTCTGTCGCCTCCGGCCAGGAAACACTGGGCGGCCAAATTACGGCTAATCTCAATCGTGGTCAGTTTACCGACGATGCGGCATTTACAGCAAGCGGAGGGCTGTTTACCCGATATAACGCTGGTAGCGAAGGCGTCAACCATGCCCTCGTTGGACAACTAGCCAATCAGACGCATAAACTGTCGTTATTAGCCAGCTACGACAAGGGCAATGACACCGAAGCAGGAGATAGTACGGACATAGAAGGCACAGAATATCAGCGCGAACGCTATGATATCAGTTATGGATTTCGCACAGAAAATACGGAGGTTGAAGCCTTTGTTGGGCGCTTGGATACAAAAGATACAGGCACACCGGCTTTGCCTATGGATGTCGACTATATAGAGGGCGATTTAGCCGGTTTAAACGTTAATACCCTTGTTAACGATATTAGCCTAAAGGCTCACGTTGCATACGGCCATGTTGACCATGTGATGAATAACTTTGCAATGCGAACGCCAGCTTCCCCGATGATGTTTCGCGCCACTAAAGCGATTGGGAAAAATCTGGCTTACGGATTGCAGGCCGAAATTCCAGTCATCGAAGGTGAAATCACCCTGGGGGTTGATGCCAATGAAGTGATTCACGACGCCGATATATCCAACCCTAGCAGCGCCATGTTTTTGATCAAAAACTTCAACTATTCCGAGCGCAATAGTTATGGTTTATTCGCACAGTGGAAGGGGGATTTGGGAGATTATCAACTGGAAACCGGGGTCCGCTATAATATTATTGAAATGGACAGCAACGACGTATCTGCGTCTGGATTGATGGGCATGATGGGCATAAGCGCCGGAAATCTCGCCAACCGGTTTAATCAAGCAGATCTAGATGAGCAATATGATAATTTTGATCTCGTACTAAAAGCCTCTCGACCCATCAACGAAAACACGGTTGCGCATGTGGGTTTGGCTCGAAAAACGCGAGCGCCCTCATATCAGGAGAGATTCCTTTGGCTACCACTTCCGGCTGCCGGCGGCCTGGCTGATGGCCGCAGCTATATCGGAAATCTTGATTTGGATAGCGAAGTGGCCTATGAATTGAATATAGGCGTAGCCTGGCAGACAGAGAACATCTACTTTACGCCGGAACTCTTTTATAAAGATATTCAAGACTACATTCAGGGCACACCCAGTACCGATATGCTGGCCAATATGGTTTCCACCATGATGAGCGGCAACCCTGCCCTGCAGTTTAATAACATCAATGCGGAGTTATACGGGCTGGATGCCGGCTGGGGCTACCGGGTAAATGATCACTGGCGTTTGGACGGAGTACTGAGTTATGTACGAGGAAAACGCAGTGACGAAAATGATGATTTATACCGGATTGCACCACTCAATCACAGTCTGACACTGAGCTATGAGGCTGACCGGTTTGGCATCAAAATCGAGTCTGTAATCTACGCAAAACAGGACAAGGTATCCGCATTTAACAACGAGCAGAAAACCTCTGGCTATGGGCTCGTCAACCTGGACAGCTACTATCGAGTAGCCGATAACATGGAAATTGGCCTCGGTGTGCAAAATCTCCTTGATAAAAAGCACCAGGATCATTTAGCTGGATATAACCGTAATAACCGCAGCGATATAGCGCTGGGAGAAAGACTCTATGGCGCGGGCAGAAATATATACCTGGAAGCTAAACTGACCTGGTAAAAGCGTTCAGCTGGAAACCTCCACTTCAGCCCTTCCCAATGCGGGAGAAAGGTGTAATACGTTTCTCTGGGTGGGAGCTGAAGTGGAAGGGTTCGCATATTTTATAATTGAGTCATAATAGAGCTTATCGGCCTGCCTTTTGCTCGTAGACAATACCTCAGCGCAATCAACAAAGGCCTTCTTCAGCTAATCTCCAGCAGTGGCTCCTGCAGTGCGGAATACTGCTCTCGCAGTTCCAGAACATGTTCGCTCCAGTAGCGCACTGTATTAAACCAGGGGAAATGCATGGGGAAGGCTGGATCAGTCCATCTTCTGGCCAGCCAAGCCGCGTAATGCATAATCCTCAGCGTTCTAAGCGCCTCCACCAGCCGTAACTCTTTGGGATGAAAGTCATAGAATTCACTATAACCTTCAACAATCTCCGATAACTGTGCTGTTCGGCGCGCGCGATCCCCTGATAACAACATCCATAAATCCTGAACTGCAGGCGCCATTCGGGCATCGTCAAAATCCACAAAATGCGGGTTATCATCTCGCCACAGAATATTTCCCGCATGGCAATCACCGTGAACCCGTATGTAACTAACATCGGTGACGGAGCTAAATATTTGCTCAACAAGACTCAGCAAATCTTCTGTCAAACTATCATAGGCCGCTTTCAACTCTGCCGGTATGAATCGCTCACTAATTAGCTGCGCACTGTTATAGCCATAACTCTCAATATCCAATGTCGGCCGACATTGAAATGGCTCACTGGCACCGATTAAATGGATCCTCCCCAACAGACGTCCCAAAATTAGTAGATTATCAAGATTATCGAATTCCGGGGCGCGTCCGCCTTTACGCGGGAAAAGAGAAAAACGAAAACCTTTATATTCGGACAGGCTCAAACCATCGCTATTTATCAAGGGCGCCACCACCGGCAATTCCTGATCGGCCAACTGAAAACAAAATCGATGTTCTTCGGAGATTTGCTCGTCGCTCCAGCGCATCGGTCGGTAAAACTTAGCGATCAATGGCGTCTGGTCGTCGATACCTACCTGATAAACTCTGTTCTCGTAACTGTTGAGCGGGAAAAGACGTCCGTCACAAAGATACCCCTGGCTTTCAATGGCATCCAGCAAAAAATCCGGTGTCAGCTTCTCAAATGGGTGCTGTGGCTCTGTTGGCATCTAACGACAACTATTGGCTGTGACATCGAGCTGCAACTTTCTGAGTATGCTATTCATTGACTACCTTTTTCTGTCTAAATTATATCCGCGCACTGCAGTGTCGCGCGTCAGTGCTAACCTTTGATCCATGTTTCATGCACCTGTAACCAGACATAACGATCTATATTTTTCTCGATCAGTGCACTGCTGATTCTGCTAGTCGTATCGCTACCAAATTGCCACTCCTCATAATTAACCATAACAAGGGTATCGGATAGCACGCGGCACCGAGCATTTTTTATTTCGATTTTGAAAGGCACCGGAATGGCACCGTGGGCCTGCCACAACTGTTCGCACAATGCCTCTTTCTCTATCGATTCACCACTAGGACTGATCATAAAAAACTTGTCATCCAGCGCCATATTCAGCCGCTCAAATACCTCAAGCGTTTGAGCGACCTGTCCCGAAAGCCAGGCCTCAAAAAAACGGTGGAGATCAATCACTTCGTCTACAAAGTCTTTTTCCAAGTATCTGCTCTCTCACACAGCAATAGTTAGCAAAAACCAACTATTGGACGGTTAATTTCTCTGCTATAACTTTCTGCCAATGTATTGGGCCGGTTTGGTGGACCGACTCACCGGTGGAATCAACTGCAACAGTGACTGGCATATCTTTCACTTCAAATTCATAAATGGCTTCCATTCCCAACTCTGGAAAAGCAACCACCTTGGCATTTTTGATCGACTTGGAAACCAGGTATGCCGCACCACCTACCGCCATCAGATAGACTGACTTATGGTTTTTGATGGATTCTGTTGCCGCCGGCCCACGCTCCGCTTTACCAATCATGCCTATCAATCCAGTCTTTTCCAGCATAACATCGGTGAACTTGTCCATACGGGTTGCCGTAGTCGGTCCCGCCGGACCCACGACTTCG
>CBDUGR010000101.1:0-7239 GCA_965366515.1 uncultured Gammaproteobacteria bacterium
AATAATGAATATAGAGCTTGAGACTAAGGAGATAGTCGATATCCTGAATCGTCTGGGTATGCAGGTTGAGACACAAAACGAAGAGGAGTGGCAGGTCGCAACGCCTTCCTACCGGTTTGATATCTCTATCGAAGCTGATTTGATCGAAGAAATTGCCCGTGTATATGGCTATAACAAATTACCGGCAAAAATGCCGCAGATTTCACAAAAAAGGCAATCGAAAAGCGAGTCAGAAATTAGCCTGCAGCAGTTGCGTCGCGTGTTGCTGACGCGCGGATATTACGAAGCGATTACCTATAGTTTTGTCGATCCAAAGCTTCAGTCATATTTTTTGCAGGGGAAAAATGCAATTTCTCTGGCTAATCCAATATCAAGTGATATGTCAGATATGAGGACCTCTCTGTGGCCTGGCCTGGTTCAAGCGCTGCAATATAATCAGAACCGTCAGCATAGCCGAGTTAGATTATTTGAGTCGGGCCTGGTGTTTTCCCAAACCGAAAGCGGTGTGCAGCAAGTGGAAAAGCTGGGTGGAATTATTGCCGGTATGCGTGATACTGAAAGTTGGGCGCACGCGAGCAATAAGGTGGATTTTTTTGATATCAAAGGTGATCTTGAGGCGCTATTAATGCAGGGTGGTCAATTTGCGTCTTATCAATTCGTGTCGATTGATAGTCAGCAGGGAGCCTTGCATCCAGGCCAGAGTGCGGAAATACTCAGTGATGGGCGCAGTATAGGTGTGGTTGGGGCGATGCACCCATCCGTAGAACGGGCGTTAAACCTGAATGGTCCGGTGTTTCTTTTTGAGGTGGAGCTGGCTGCGATTCAGTGCGCAAAAATGGCAAATTTCGAAGAGTTATCAAAATTTCCTGAAGTTCGGCGAGATTTAGCTATAATTGTTGATGAGTCGGTGCATCTTAGTCAGGTTAATAAGGCGATTAGGAGGCAAGCGGGCGAGTATTTAACAGATCTTAAGTTATTTGATCTATATCAGGGTAAAGGTATTGATCCGGGTAGAAAAAGTTTTGCTCTGGGCTTGACGTGGCAGCATAGATCACGCACTCTTACAGATGAAGAAATTTCTCAGCTCGTTAGCAGTATTATCAAGAACTTAGAAAAAGAATTTAATGCCGTATTGAGGGGCTAGCCATGGGCGCTCTTACTAAAGCCGCGATGGCGGAAAAATTATTTGATGAATTGGGTCTCAACAAGCGAGAAGCAAAAGAAATTGTTGAGATGTTTTTTGGAGAGATCAGTGAATGCCTGATTAATAACGAACAGGTAAAATTATCTGGTTTTGGAAACTTTGACCTGCGTGATAAGACTGAGCGCCCAGGTCGAAACCCCAAAACTGGAGAGGATATTCCTATCTCTGCAAGGCGTGTTGTGACTTTTCGCCCCGGACAAAAGCTAAGAACAAAAGTGGAAGACTATGCTGGAACCGAGTCATAACGACGAACTACCGCCGATACCAGGTAAGCGCTACTTTACCATTGGTGAAGTGAGTGATTTGTGCAGCGTTAAGCCGCATGTTCTCCGGTACTGGGAGCAGGAGTTTCCGCAACTTAAACCTGTAAAGCGACGAGGTAATCGTCGATACTATCAGCGTCAGGACGTACTGGTAATTCGACAAATTCGCAGCTTGCTCTATGACCAGGGCTTTACCATTGGTGGTGCACGACAACGATTGACCAATGAGGAGAGCGAAGGAGGGGCAAGCCAGACTCAGCAACTGATTCGTCAGTTGATTAGCGAATTGGAAGATGTGCTGACAGTACTGAAGTCCTAGGGGCCTGTCGGTCTTTGGATTAATCTGCTGCAGAAAAGCCTGTTTTAATACCAAATTAACGCCGTATTAACAAATGCGCTGTCTAGGCAATGCGTATAAAAATTCCAGGCATCTAAATTTCTATCTTATCTCCTGATGGCAGTTCCAAAGCACCGCTTCTTAATGTATTATGGCGCCCGCTTAAAGACACTGTTAAAAAAAACAATCGGGGCGTAGCGCAGTCTGGTAGCGCACCACACTGGGGGTGTGGTGGTCACAGGTTCAAATCCTGTCGTCCCGACCAATCTTTGAGGTGCTTCCGCTTTGTTAAAAAGAAAAGGGATTGTATTGGCGGGCGGCTCAGGTACGCGCCTGTATCCAATCACCCAGTGTATAAGTAAACAACTCCTTCCTATTTATGATAAACCGATGGTTTACTATCCGTTGACAACGCTCATGTTGGCGGGCATTCGTGATATTTTATTAATTTCAACGCCAAGAGATTTGCCTGCCTATCAGCAATTGTTGGGTGATGGGAGTCGCTGGGGGTTAAATATTCAGTATGCCGAACAACCATCTCCCGATGGCCTGGCTCAGGCTTTTATAATTGGTGAGCAATTTATTGATGGGGACTCGTCTGCGCTGGTTTTGGGAGATAACATTTTTTACTCTCACCACTTCACTGAAATGCTGGAAACGGCTGCGGCACGAAAAAAAGGTGCGACGGTATTTGGTTATCATGTTGATGATCCTCGAGCGTATGGCGTTGTTGAATTTGATCGTGAAGGCAAAGTGTTATCGATCGATGAAAAGCCGTTAAAGCCCAAATCTAAGTACGCGGTTACGGGCCTTTACTTTTATGATAGCCAGGTGGTGGATATTGCAAAGTCGGTGAAACCTTCGTTGCGAGGGGAGCTGGAAATCACTGACGTCAACAGCGCCTACCTGAAACAAGGTCAGTTAACAGTAGAGCTGCTGGGTCGAGGCGCTGCCTGGCTGGATACAGGGACACATCAAAATTTGATTGCGGCTAGCCAGTTTATAGAAACAGTAGAGGTCCGGCAGGGTTTGAAGATCGCCTGTCCAGAGGAGATTGCCTTTCGTAAGGGGTTTATTGATGCGCAGCAGCTTGTGAGTCTCGCGCAACCTTTGCTGAAAAGTGGTTATGGCGAATATCTGCTGAAAATCCTTGAAGAATAGATTTCCATGAAAATAGTAGAAACAGAAATAGCTGATGTTCTCATATTTGAACCGAAAGTTTTCGCTGATGATCGAGGTTTTTTTATGGAAACCTTCCGGCAAAGCTATTTTGATGAGCTGGGACTCCAGTTCAGTTTTGTTCAGGATAATCATAGCGCTTCGGAAAAAGGAGTTTTACGTGGGCTGCACTACCAGGTTAGGCAGCCTCAGGGGAAGCTGGTGCGAGTGCTTCGTGGTAATGTCTACGATGTGGCTGTTGATATTAGAAAAGACTCTCCTACCTTTGGTCAGTATGTGGCAGAGGTTTTGTCGGAACAGAATCGGAAAATGCTATGGGTGCCACCCGGCTTTGCGCATGGCTTTTATGTGATGAGTGATCAGGCGGAGATCGTGTATAAAAGTACCGATTATTATGCGCCTGAAGCAGAGCGAGTTCTGAAGTGGAATGATCCGTCGCTTGCGATAGAATGGCCTTTGGCGCAGGCGGGAGAGCCTAAGCTTTCGCCTAAAGATGAGCAGGGACAGTGGTTGCGAGAAATAGAGAAACCTTGATGCTTGCAATGAGATAATGCAGGGAGGCAAGGGAGTGCAACTCAAGTCTAATCTAATCTAATAAGAGATTCATTAATGCAGCGAAAACTACTGGTAACAGGTGGCGCCGGCTTTATAGGCACCAATTTTTGTCATTACTGGGTGGCTCGGTATCCCGATGATAAAGTGGTTGTGCTGGATGCATTGACCTACGCTGGCAAGCGGGAAAATATAGCGGCTCTCGAAAATCGGGAAGCGTTTACCTTTGTCAAAGGGGATATCTGCGATCAACAGCTGGTAGAGGAATTATTGAGGGAGCATAATCTTGATACAATTGTGCACTTTGCGGCCGAATCTCCCGTAGATCGCTCGATTGTGGGGCCTGATGCCTTTATTCAGTCCAATATCATTGGCACGCATAGTTTGCTGAAAGCGTCCAAGAAAGTCTGGTTGGATGAGGGTGGGTGCATAGCAGGGCACCATTTTCATCACATTTCCACTGATGAGGTCTACGGTGCGCTTGGGCCAAATGATCCGCCTTTTACAGAAAATACGCCTTACGCACCGAACTCTCCCTATTCCGCAAGCAAGGCGGCATCCGACCATCTTGTAAGGGCATACCATCATACTTATGGTTTAAAGGTCACTACCAGCAACTGCTCAAATAATTATGGCCCCTTTCAGGATGAAGAGAAATTTATCCCAACGATTATTCGCAGTGTCCTGGCTGGCAGGCCTATTCCGGTTTATGGCGACGGAAAAAACATCAGGGATTGGCTTTACGTAGAAGATCATTGTCGCGCAATTGACTTGATCCTGGAAAAGGGACAGTCCGGTGAAGTTTATAATGTGGGTGGTGAGAATGAAAAGAGCAACCTTGAGTTGCTTGATAAGCTTTGCGAGTTGACGGATAGCCTCTTTCAGCAGCAATCGAACCTTTGTGTGCGTTTTACTGACTCGCCGGCTGCTCTTGGGCGCTCGTCAAAGGAGCTGATCAGTTTTGTCGAAGATAGATTGGGGCATGATCGGAGATATGCCATTGATCCAGAGAAGTGTCAGTCAGCGTTAGGCTATGCGCCAGAGCACGGGTTCGAGTCAGGTCTTCATAAAACACTTTCATGGTATTTGGGCCTAATAAATTGAAGGCGCTAAGTTGGCGCGATGGTATTGTTCTTCACTTAATGATTTTATGATTGGCGGATAAAATGGCTAGAGTGTGCGCAATAATTGTTGCCTATAAGCCGAATAGAGTGGCGCTGGAGGCCTTGATACAAGAGATTTCCTCTCAAGTTTATGGGGTAGTAATTGTTGATAACGGTGGGGATCTGAAGTCTTGGGGTGATCTATCATCAAAATCTGATGCCAAGTTGCATAAATTAATCTCACTTGATACCAATATTGGGCTGGCTGCAGCCCAGAACAAGGGAATAAATTATGCGTTTGATTTGGACTTTACCCATGTCATTTTGTTGGACCAGGATAGTCTTCCCGGTGTGGATATGGTTCGCAATTTGCTGAGAGTGGAAAAAGAACTAGTTGAAGCGGGAGTAAAGGTGGCGGCCGTTGGCCCTCAGGCCATAGATCATAGGACCTTGGAAAAATTTCCCTTTTGCCAAGTGGGTATGCTTAGAACTCGTAAAATTATTTCCCCTGAATCGGTCGGGCAGGAGTATTGTAAAGCAGATTTTCTTATATCTTCAGGTAGCCTGATTAGACGGATTGTTTGGGGGGTGGTTGGAGGGTTAGATGAGGGTTTGTTTATTGCTAATCTGGATGTGGACTGGTGCTATCGCGCAAAATATAAAGGGTATCGATGTTTCGGCGTATTTTCCGCTAAGCTCGGTCATTGTCTTGGTGATAAAGTGGTTCACCTCTTTTTTGGGCGGTTAACCCTTCACATTCATACTCCCGATCGGCTCTACTTTATTATGCGAAATCGGGTTCTGCTTTATAAAAGGAAAGAAATCCCGCTGTCATGGAAGAGTAATGATTTTCCGCGGTTGATCGCAAAGTTGGTGTTGTTTTCGATTTGCATCTCTCCGCATCTAGAAAATACCAGATCGATGCTTACTGGAATTAAAGATGGTTTTTTAGGTGATATTCATATTAGGCCTACACGATTGTGAGGCTTTTTCCTAAGGACTTTCGATGAATTTCGCCAATGTTTATAATGGGTTGCTACAAATATGTAAGATTTCTCTAAATATTTGCATGTGACGTCTTGCGTCTTGTAAATCTGTGGTCTAGTATTACCGTGCTCTTAGGCGAAAAATGCCAAAGGCTCCTTAGTTACGTGTTAAGTTTGGGGGCGCCAGCTGAAAAACAACTGTTTATTCAGCTGGCGCAATCAAACAACGTAGCATGAGTAGTGAAGCATTTTTATAATGTCAAAGAGCTATGCGGAGCGCTCAAAGTTTTGATTGTCAAAATTAGTGCTGTGTAAAGACCACAAAAACTGTAAATGCTATTTAGGCTTATAGTTAAAAAAGGTTTGCATTGTGCTTTTATCAGGCTTAGTATTCGCGCCGTCTGATTGATTGTTTAACACGTTTCAAGGACTAATAAGAGGATAACTGAAATGATTAAGAAAACATTGCCTGCAGCCATCGCACTTGCCGGCAGCCTAGGTTTGGCAGGAGCCGCGAATGCGGTCAATGTCAATCATGATGGGTTGGGGCAGGTTCTGCTATATTCATACTACACAGTAGAAGATGGTAACGATTCGCTGTTTAATATTACTAACACCACTAGTGAAGCTGTTGCTGTTAAAATTCGCTTCGTTGAGGCTATGAACAGCCAAGAGGTGTTGGATTTTAACTTGTACCTGTCTCCTTACGATGTATGGACGGGTGCAGTAACAGCTACAAGCGATGGCGCGAAACTGGTGACTAATGATACCACTTGTACAGTGCCAGCCATTCCTGCTGAGGGAGTTGCTTTCCGTAATTTTGCCTACTCTGGATCTGACTATAAAAACAGTCGTGGTGGTCCGCAGGGTTTGGATAGGACTCGTACCGGATACCTGGAAGCTATTGAGATGGGTGTCCTAGAGAATGAGAGTTCTAATCCTGCAACACCTGGTGCGGGAGAGTTTAACCCCGCGTGGAATGCAACTCACGTAGCTGGTGTTCCAAGGGACTGTTCAGTTCTTAGTGGTGCATGGGCTTCAGGTGGTGCATGGGATAGCTCATCAGGCCGTGCCGTTAATGCTCCAGAAGGCGGACTCTATGGTTCTGGTATTATTGTAAATGTTCAAGGTGGTACAGATGTAGCGTTTGACGCAACTGCCCTGGATAATTTCTTCGTACCATTGTCGCCTTCTTCAGATCTGCATAGAGCGCCAGGTACAGTATTGCCTTCGCTTCAGGATGCTTTGCCATCTTCTGCTGTACTTTCAAATGGTACAACAGTGGTTCCAACTTCAGGTTTAGGTATCGATGCGGTTAGTATAGTTCTGCAAAAAGAAAATGTTGCGAACGACTATCTGACAGCGGCATCTCTGGCTGCGGGTACTGATTGGGTTGTAACTTTCCCGACTAAGCGTTTCTATGTGAATGGTTGGGTTGCTGATGTGAATGGTAACCCTGATGACATAACCGCTGTTCCGGCTAACAACCCTGAGCCATTTACCAACCATTGGACTTCTGCTGAAGTGAATGGTGTTGCAGGCTCTGCTTGTGAGACAATGAATATTCGTTACTTCGATCAAGAGGAAGGTGAGCGATCTCCTGATCCTCTGGACT
>CBDUGR010000102.1:0-7194 GCA_965366515.1 uncultured Gammaproteobacteria bacterium
CCGAACACTGCTCAACCACCGGGCCAGGCTGCCCTCCTACTATATCCAACAAAAGCTGTGTCGCCCTTTCTATAGCCGTTCGCTGCAACTGAAAATCCACACCTCTCTCATAACGGTGCGAAGAATCTGTATGCAAACCATAGCTACGTGCTTTGCCGGCAATAGTCAGCGGTGTAAAGAAGGCACTCTCCAGGAAAATATCTTTGGTCTGATTGGTGACGCCCGTCGCATCACCACCCATTATCCCCGCCATCGCAATTGGCCCGGACTCATCAGTAATCAGCAATGTTTGCTCGGTCAGCTGCGCCTCTTGGCCATCCAGCAACACCAGCGACTCACCGGCCTTGGCCATTCGCACATTAATACTACCGCTAAGCTTGGCCAGATCAAAAGCGTGCATTGGCTGCCCAAGCTCCATCATGACATAGTTCGTCACATCGACAACCGGATCAATACTGCGCATACCACTCCTGCGCAGTTGCTCCTGCAACCAGAGCGGCGATTGTGCATCGGGATTAATATTGCGCAGTACGCGCCCTAAATATCTGGGACACCCTTCGGGTGCTTCAACAGTAACTTTAAATGTATCGTCTACCTGCGGAGCAACTGGCTCAACGGTAACTTCTGACACCGACATTCTATTGAGAACACCCACCTCGCGAGCCAGCCCCTTGATACTTAGGCAATCGCCTCGGTTCGGTGTTAAATCTATTTCAATACACTGGTCGTCCAATCCGAGGTATCGACGAATATCTTCACCGACTGGCGCACCCTCTGAAAGCTCCATAATACCGTCATGATTATCGCTTAACTCCAACTCCTTCTCAGAGCAAAGCATACCCTCGGATGCAACCCCGCGTAACTTGGCTTTTTTTATTTTGAAATTGCCAGGAAGAACCGCTCCAACTTCGGCTAAAGCAACTTTTAACCCGGCTCTAACATTTGGCGCTCCACAAACCACCTGATACTGCGCCTGACCGGTATTTACCTGGCAAACACTTAATTTATCAGCATCCGGATGCGCCTGGACTTCAAGCACTTCTGCCACACAGACACCCTTAAAAACTCCGGCAACCGGCTCGATCCCATCGACCTCCAAGCCGGCCATAGTAAGCTGCACAACCAACTGCTCACTATCTAATTCTGGATCAATCCACTGCCGCAGCCATTGTTCACTGAATTTCATCTATAAACCTTTTTAATCTAATACTTCACTGAGTTTTTAATTAAACTGTGCCAAGAAACGCAAATCATTCTCAAAAAATAGTCGTAAATCGTTCACGCCATAACGCAACATTGCCAAACGCTCGACGCCCATACCAAATGCAAACCCTGTATATTTTTCAGAGTCCACACCTGTCGACTCAAAAACGTTCGGGTGAACCATGCCACAACCCATTATTTCAAGCCAACCTGTGTGGCTGCATACCCGGCAACCTTGCCCGCTACATATAACGCATTCCATATCCACTTCTGCGGAAGGTTCTGTAAACGGAAAATAGGAGGGTCTGAAACGAACCGCTAACTCTCTTTCAAAGAAAGCTTTTAAAAACTCTGCCACCGTACCTTTAAGGTCTGCAAAGCTGATGCCTTCATCCACCAGCAACCCTTCCACTTGATGGAACATGGGAGTATGGGTCAGATCTGAATCACAACGATAGACGCGCCCCGGACAAATAATGCCATAGGGGGGCTTTTGCTGCTCCATCACACGTATTTGCACTGGAGATGTATGGGTTCGAAGCAGGCGATGCGCATCAAAGTAAAAGGTATCATGCATCGCTCTTGCGGGGTGATGCGCTGGTATATTCAAGGCTTCAAAGTTATGAAAATCGTCTTCTATTTCAGGCCCCTGCGCCACATCATAACCAAGCTGCGAGAAGAAAGCCTCAATACGTTCGATGGTTTTTGTGACCGGATGCAAATTGCCTGAAATCTGACCCCGTCCCGGCAAGGTCACATCAATGGTCTCTGCGCCGAGGCGCTCGTTTAGTGCTTCGTTAACGAGTCCTTCTTTGCGCCGGTTAACGCATTCCAGAAGCAAGCCTTTTGCCTCGTTAATCGCTGCGCCCGCCTGAGGTCGCTGATCCGCCGAGAGGCTCCCTAACCCTTTTAGCAACTGAGTTAATTCACCTTTCTTACCCAGATATTGTACTCGTACCTGATCCAGCGCTTGGGAATCCGGCGCTTCATCAATGGCAACTTTTGCCTGAGTGATCAGGGAATCCAGATTTTCCATTCAAAATCTCCGAAAAAATAGGGGGAAGAGCGCAAACTCTTCCCCCTATGATTTTTAGCGTAGGTTCGGTACAAGCCGAACTATCATTTCTGTCCTTGCTTGCTTTACCTATACTCGCTTACTGTGCCTGTAAAGGTATCTTCCCAATCAATCCAAAGACACCCAGCAGCATTCAAGCAACCAAGGAAACTATACCTACTTTCAATTAGGCGGCCAGAGCTGTTTTGGCTTTTTCCGCAATTGCACTAAAGGCTTCTTTTTCATAGACCGCCAAATCTGCAAGCACCTTACGGTCAATCTCGATCGAAGCTTTTTTCAATCCTGCGATCAAACGGCTATAGGACAACCCATTGTCTCTGGCTGCTGCGTTGATACGGGTGATCCACAACGCGCGGAACTGACGCTTACGCTGGCGACGATCCCGATAAGCATATTGACCAGCCTTTATAACCGCCTGCTTGGCAACGCGATAGACACGGCTACGCGCGCCGTAATATCCTTTTGCTTGCTTTAATACTTTTTTGTGCCGCGCATTGGCGACAACACCTCGTTTTACACGTGGCATTTTTTCGTCCTCTCAGAAATTAAGATAAATATTAAGTGTTTGGCAACATGCGCCTAATCAGCGCTTTGTCTGCATCATGGATCTGCAACGTTGGGCGCAGATGACGTTTACGCTTAGTACTTTTCTTAGTCAGAATGTGACTTCTGAAGGATTGTTTGTGCTTAAAGCCATTCGCCGTTTTCTTAAAGCGCTTGGCTGCACCTCTATTGGTCTTAATCTTGGACATCATTTAACTCGCATTTGTGTCGGTACATCTATAGATTGTCTTTCCCGCGATCGCTGCGTCAGCTCAGTGCTCAAATCCTCATTTACCAATGTAAACTGCGGCTCTGTGCGCGGTGCTTCCTCATTCTCACGATAAAATCCAAATTTCTATTCAGTACCTCATATTAATAAAATTAAAACGCTGTTCAGCGCTTTTTCTTAATTGGGGCCAGCACCATCGTTATCTGACGACCTTCTGGTTTGGGCTGAAGTTCAACTGCACCATATTCCTGCAAGTCTTCTGCAACCCTTTTCATTAGGTTCATTCCGATATCCTGATGGGCCATTTCCCGACCGCGGAACCGACAGGTTACCTTGGCCTTATCCCCATGCTCTAGGAAACGTATCAGGTTGCGTAGTTTTACCCGATAATCCCCTTCTTCCGTCCCTGGTCGAAACTTGATTTCCTTTACCTGCATCTGTCGCTGTTTTTTGCGATTAGCAACTAACTGTTTCTTTTCATCAAACAGTTTTTTACCGTAATCCATCACCTTACAAACAGGTGGCTCTGCATCCGCTGCAATTTCAACTAAATCTAAACTTGCTTCTTTAGCTGCGGCCATTGCCTCTGCCAGTGATACAATTCCACCCTGTGATCCATCGGCTAATACAAGTCTGACTTCGGACGCCTGAATTTCGCCATTTATGGCAGCTTTATTTTTTCGGCCTTTACTCATTATATTGAAGTAATTCTCCTAAAATTTAATTTATGCCACTGTCCTGCCGCGACAATCAATATCCGCTGATAATCTTTCGCAAAAGGAATCTACACTTATAGCACCCAGATCTTCACCGGCACATGTACGCACTGCAACAGTACCTGACTCAAGCTCCTGATCACCCACAACCAGCATATAGGGAACCCGCTGAATCGTGTGCTCGCGAATTTTAAAGCCGATCTTCTCGTTTCTCAAGTCCGAAATGGCTCTAAATCCTTTATTTCTCAAGGTTTTTTCAATTTTCTCGCAATATTGGGCATGATTATCTGTAATATTCATGACAACAGCCTGGTGAGGCGCCAACCAGGGCGGCATTGATCCAGCGTAATTTTCAATCAAAATACCAATAAAACGTTCAAAAGAACCCAGGATAGCTCGGTGCAACATAACGGGCACCTGTCGACTGCCATCTTCCGCAACATATTGTGCATCCAAGCGGCCAGGCATCGAAAAATCAACCTGAATTGTGCCGCACTGCCAAACCCTTCCTAAGCAGTCTTTTAAAGAGAACTCTATTTTCGGACCGTAAAAAGCTCCTTCACCCGGCTGCAATTCCCACTCTAATTCCTTGTTGTTCAGCGCCAGTTCCAGAGCCTGCTCGGCCTTATCCCAATCTTGATTCGATCCGACCCGCTGCTCAGGACGGGTAGATAATTTAATCAAAATCTCATCGAACCCAAAATCACCGTAAACCTTAAAAAGTAGATCAATAAAAGCTGCCACTTCCTGCTGAATCTGATTTTCCGTACAAAAAATATGTGCGTCATCCTGGGTAAAGCCTCGCACCCTCATTAAGCCCTGCAAAGTACCTGATGGCTCATTACGGTGACAGGATCCAAACTCAGCCAGGCGCAGCGGCAAATCCCTATAGCTGCGCAGTCCCTGATTAAACACCTGAACGTGGCAGGGACAGTTCATCGGTTTTACCGCATAATCCCTGTTTTCCGATTGCGATGAAAACATTTCATCGCCAAATTTATCGGCGTGCCCTGATTTCTCCCATAAAGAATAATCGACCAATTGTGGTGTTTTTATCTCTAAATAACCATTATCGCGCTGGACCTCGCGCATATACTGCTCAACCACCTGATAAATAGCCCAACCCTTGGGATGCCAGAACGCCATACCCGGGGCTTCTTCCTGCATATGGAACAGATCGAGTTTTTTTGCCAGCTTCCGGTGATCTCTCTTCTCCGCTTCTGCTAAAAAATTCAAATAGCCCTTTAACTGCTTTTTATCCGGCCAGGCAGTGCCATAAACACGCTGCAGCATTTTGTTATCAGAATCACCACGCCAGTATGCACCGGAAACACGCATCAGTTTAAAGTGCTCACAGAATTTCATATTGGGTACGTGCGGCCCACGACACATATCAATATATTCTTCGTGATGATAAAGCCCGGGGGAATCCCCCTGATCAATATCCCGCTCCAGAATTTCCAGCTTATAGCTCTCACCACGATCTTTAAAGGTATCAAAGGCCTGTTGCCAGCTCACCTTTTTCTTAACCACCGGATAATGGGTTTTCGCCAACGCCCTCATGCGCGTTTCTAGTGCCTCCAAATCTTCATCCGTGATACGCTTTTCCAGATCAACGTCATAATAAAAGCCATTTTCTATGACAGGTCCAATTGCCATTTTCGTATCAGGCCAAAGCTGCTTAATCGCATGTCCCAACAGATGTGCACAGGAGTGACGAATCACCTCAACGCCTTCGTTATCTTTTGGCGTATAAATGACCAGATTTGCATCATCACAAATCAGATCATGGACATCAACCGGCTCGCCGTTAATCGAACCACCTACAGCCGCCTTGGCCAGCCCGGGCCCAATATCGGATGCAATCTGGTGCAGAGTAACGGGTTCTTCATAAGTGCGCTGAGATCCGTCGGGAAGTGTTATTACAGGCATGGGGTTTCCTTGCATCAGTGGTGATCCCTACTAAAGACCACATGAAATAAGGCGCGTCGCAACGCGCCCTATCAGTCTATTACTTTAAAACAAGACAATTCTTAAACAATTAGCACACACGATCAGTTTGCACAACCGGGTTGCCATTGCGCAAACATTCGTCATCCAGATCATTGGTTGCATCAGAGCGACCAAAAGGATCCGACATGCGCGCAGCCGTTTCGGCGGGCAGCAAGTCATCAATTGCCGCTCTTTCTTCCACTAATTCAGTCTCAGTTGCTTTCATTTTTTCACGAGAATAATCGCTAACCTCAAGCCCTTGCACTATTTCATAACGACCATAGTTACAGCGAACCGGGAAAGAGTACATAATGCCTGTTTCTATGCCATAGCTGCCGTCACTGGGTATAGCCATACTCACCCAGTCATCGCCAGTACCTAAAGCCCAGCTGCGCATATGATCAATCGCCGCTTGAGCTGCAGAAGCAGAACTGGATGCGCCACGAGCATTAATGATCGCAGCGCCACGTTGTTGTACCAAAGAAATAAACTGGTCTTTGTACCAGGACTCATCCACCACATCCAAAACAGCATCACCGTGAATGCTGGCATGATGCAGGTCAGGATACTGGGTTGCAGAGTGGTTACCCCAAATAATAACGCCTTTAACATCGTTAGCATTGGTGGCCAGCTTGTTACCCAGAATGCCTTTTGCACGCTGATGATCCAGGCGTGTCATTGCTGTAAACTGTGTTGGGCTTAAATCCGGCGCATTTCGCGAAGCGATCAGTGCATTTGTATTAGCCGGATTACCCACGACCAGCACACGCACATCTGGATTTGCGTTATCATTAAGTGCTTTACCTTGAACAGAAAATATCTTGGCGTTTTCAGTCAGGAGATCTTTGCGCTCCATACCAGGCCCACGTGGTCGGGCACCGACCAACAGCGCGTAATGAATTCCCTTGAAGCCTTCATTTGGATCGTCGTATACATTGACTTGCTGAACCAATGGAAAAGCACAGTCTTCTAGCTCCATTGCAACACCACGCAGCGCATTCATCGCTTGGGGAATCTCTACCAAATGCAGTATCACAGGCTGATCTGCACCAAGCATCTCGCCCGCTGCAATTTTAAAAAGCAAAGAATAGGCAATGCCTCCTGCCGCGCCCGTTACTGCAACTCTCACTGCTGGTTTCACAATCATTCTCCTCTATATTTTAAACATTAAAAGACTGGTGAGTGGTCGGCCTACTACCTACTATGTAGCACCAACAAGTAGTACCAAACAGTACCAAGCAGCACCAACCATTCAATAATTGTTAACTGTTGATTAATCGAACTGGAATTTTGATTCACCAAGCTTAATCAAGCTTTGAATTGGGCCAACTAGCGTCTTATGCGATTGCGCCAACACCACCAATAGCAACTTCCAATTAATTTAGGGTCGGGGATTATAAAGTATTTTGCTGTAAAACGCACAATTATAACGGCTA
>CBDUGR010000103.1:0-7136 GCA_965366515.1 uncultured Gammaproteobacteria bacterium
GCTGGTATATGATCGACTTGAGCGAGCAACTCGACGGTTGAGTGGAATGAGGGTTACCGTAAAATTGGTAATGCAGCATTGCCTGCGCCTACCCCCTGTGCCAGCGGCAGTTGTACCCCGCCTTCGGCAAAAACGGATGTTAAAGTTAGTAACGTAGAAACCATTAAAATTTGCTAATGGTATAACAAGCCGCAGCGACAGAGCACAATCGTATAAATGATTGTAGGCATGGATATGGAATCTGCTTGTGTTTCGCGGAGTCACAGAGTTTTACAGTAGAGGTTCAAAAGTAGGCATCTACTTAAAGGGCCCACTGCATATTCAATAATACAGCGTATGAGGAACAGGAACATGGCGAATATCAACCTTAGATCATTGCACCCTGAAGATCTTGAGAAAGTTGTTGCAATAGACGCGGAGATCGCAGGCCGTTCGCGACATGAATTTTATAACAAAAGATTGAAGCTGGCCTTAGCTGCCCCCGAAACGCTCATTACCTGTGCGGCAACGGAAGGCGACGAGCTGATTGGCTTTAGTTTTGTGCGCATTGAGGAAGGAGCCTTTGGCATTAATCAGAAAATTGCTGTTGTTGATGCGCTGAGTGTTGCCAGGAATTACCGAAAAGGCGGAGTCGCGACTCTTATGCTGGAAGAGCTGGAAAGGAGAATGGCGAAAAATGGTATTAAACAGATCAGAACTATCATGGATTGGTCTGATACCTCGTTAACCGGATTCTTCTCTTCTGCGGGTTTTAATTTGGTACCTTCAATCGTCGTTAGTCGTGAATGTGAAGTGCAGCCCTCTTTTGATGGAGGCGACCCTGAAGTGGAACGTTATCAGGATGGAGCAAATAATGATTACGTGGCGTTGTTTCGGGATACCATTCCTGTGCGCTCTATGGAAGAGAAAGATCTGGCAGCGATTATTCGTCTGGATGGCAAACTGTCTGGTACAGACAGATCTGCATTTTATAAGGCCAAGATGGAAGAAGTGATAAACGATGCTGGTATTAGGATGTCTCTGGTTGCGGAGCAGGATGATGCAGTCGTCGGATTTGCGATGGTGCGTTTGGATTATGGCGAGTTTGGTCAGGCAGAGCCGTCGGCAGTACTGGATACAATCGGTGTTCATCCAGCTTACGGTGAGCTTGGAGTAGGAAAAGCACTTTTGTCTCAGCTGTTAGGTAATCTCGCGGTGTTACAGGTTAAAGGTGTTCAAACTCAAGTCAGTTGGGATGATTTTTCGCTGCTTAATTTTATGAACAGCTGTGGTTTTGAGCCGACACAAAATCTGGTGCTGCAAAAAGAGCTGGGATAATCAAGGGCACAGGAAAAATCAACAAATAGATTTGAAACCCCTCTAAATCGAGGGGTTTTTTGTATCTGTCTTATACTTCTGTTGTGTTACTTTCAATAGGGATATTTTCAATGGCTATGTTGGAGGTAGCCTGTGCAAATGGTATTTCCCTGTTTTTACTCTACCCTGTACTCTTCGCGAATGGCATTGAATTAGCCAAAACCAATTGTAACTAATTTGCCAGGTGGACAGTATGATTTGCCATGGATTATTGCTAACATTTCACCTGTAATGGATTGCTAAAAATCCATACATAAAATAGATATTTTTTTAACAGGATTGATAAAGGATAAAAAATGAGTTTTGAATTACCCGCGTTACCTTATGCTCAGGATGCGTTAGAGCCGCACCTGTCTTCTGAAACACTCGAATATCATTACGGCAAGCATCACAATACCTATGTTACAAAACTGAACGGGATGCTGTCTGGTTCCGAGTTTGAAAATATGAGTCTGGAAGAAATTATCTGCAATGCGCCTGCTGGGGGGCTGTTTAACAATGCTGCTCAGGTTTGGAACCATAGCTTTTATTGGAACTGTTTGAGTCCGAATGGAGGTGGTGAGCCTGAAGGGACAGTCGCAGACGCCATCAATATAAAATTTGGTTCATTTGAGGCTTTTAAAGCAGCCTTTACTGACTCAGCGGTTAACAATTTTGGTTCCGGATGGACTTGGCTGGTGCGAGAGGCGGATGGTGCGTTGAATATTGTAAACACAAGTAATGCGAGCTGTCCTTTGCGAGAGGGTCAAACCCCCTTGTTGACGGTCGATGTCTGGGAGCACGCTTATTATATTGATTATCGTAACGCTCGCCCTGCTTATATGGATGCCTTTTGGGCTCTGGTAAACTGGGACTTTGTTACAAAAAATCTAGGCTGATCTTCCTGAAGTCCCCTGACCCATCATCAGGGGACTGCTTCGTAATGGGCAAACTACAGGAAACTACTAACCAGATCGTTGAGAAATAGCCGCCCTTTTATCGTGGGCTTGATCTGTTCTCCTGTCTCGAGCAGCCCTCTCTTTTTGGCAAGATCAATGGCGTCCCACAACTGCTCAAACCCCAAGCCGGTGCGTTGCTCAAAGAGTCTTTTGTTGAAACCATTGTTCAAGCGCAGCGCATTCATCACAAATTCGCCGATAAGTTCGTGCCCTGCTATTTTTGTTACTTTCGTTTTTTGCCCCGTTTTTGCTTGCAAATAATCGGTCGGGTGTCGTGTGTTCTGGGTACGAACGATGCCTGGGCCACCCTTAATCGTTATCTTTCCATGGGCGCCGGCGCCAATACCCAGGTAGTCCCCAAATTCCCAATAGTTCAGGTTGTGGCGTGATAGCTGCCGATCTTTAGCATAGGCTGAGATCTCGTATTGCTGATAGCCAGCTGCTGAGAGTAATTGCTGTCCTCCCTGAAATATAGACCAAAGTTGATCTTCATCGGGCAGTTGCGGGGGAGTTTTATAAAACTCGGTATTGTTTTCAATGGTCAGCTGGTACCAGGAGATATGTTCAGGTTCGAAGTTAAGCGCAATCTTGAGATCATCCAGAGCAGATTCTGGCTTCTGCCCAGGCAGACCGTGCATCAGGTCGATATTAATATTATCAAAGCCACTTTGTCTTGCCATGGCAATAGCATTGCGTGCATCCATACCTGTATGGATACGGCCAAGCGCTGCGAGTTGAGCATTGTTAAAGCTTTGTACGCCAATTGATAAACGATTAATGCCTGCTCGACGATAGTCCAGAAATTTCTGTTGCTCAAATGTGCCGGGATTGGCTTCTAAAGTGATTTCGCACTTATCGGCCAGTACGATGGATTGACTGATAGCCTCTACTATTTGGCCAATACTTTGTGCTGAAAATAGACTGGGGGTGCCGCCGCCAAAGAAAATGGAATGTAGTGGACGACTTTGGACGTAGGTTAAACTGTTGGAAAGCTCCATTAACAGGGCATCTACATAGGCCCGCTCGGGGGTATTATCCTGTATCGCATGGGAATTGAAATCGCAATAGGGACACTTTTTTATACACCAGGGAATGTGGATATAAAGGCTGAGTGGAGGAAGCAGGCTAATAGGCTGTTGCATCGTTGGGGTTTTGTAAAAGACGAAGCAGCTGTTTGAGAGCCTGTGCCCGATGACTTACTTTGTTTTTGATTTCCGCAGTTAATTCAGCTGAAGCGCAATCCTGTTGTGGGCAGAAAAACAGGGGATCGTAACCAAAGCCATTTTGCCCTCTTGATTGTTCCAGGATATAACCTTCCCAAATGCCGTGGGCAATCAGTGGAGTAGGATCCGCTTCATGGCGCATGAATACCATCAGGCAATGAAAACGTGCGGATCTTTCATTTTCTGGAATTCCGTTGAGTGCCTTTAACAACTTGTTATTATTGTCGGCGTCGGTGGCCCTGGGGCCGGCGAAACGGGAGGAGTAGATGCCCGGCGCACCGCGCAGGTAATCCACTTCCAGTCCTGAGTCATCTGCCAAGGCGGGAAGGCCTGACAACAGACACGCATGACGCGCCTTAATTATGGCATTTTCGACAAAGCTAAGACCGGTTTCTTCAGCATCCTCTTTGACGAACTTCGACTGCGGTAGCAGCGTCATCGCCAGTGGCTCGAGCACTTGACCGATCTCCTTGAGCTTACCCTTATTAGAGCTTGCCAACACAATTTTCATGCATCGTCTGCCTGACGCAAATAATAGATTGCCGTTTCAGCAAAAACATTTGGGTTTATATCCTTCATCACAATATCTGGAAAACGTGTAGCGACAACTTTCCTTGCGTTGACAACAATGGACTTTTCTCGGCATAACACCTCAAAATCCTTGACCGTACAAAAATGGATGTTGGGCGTGTCATACCACTGGTAAGCCAGCTGTTTGGTGACGGGCATACGCCCGCGTAGTGTCAGATAAAGACGAGCATGCCAATTCCCGAAGTTCGGAAAAGTAACTATACATTCCTTGCCTACTCTTAGCATTTCATCCAGCACCAGATCCGGTCGTCTCACTACCTGTAATGCCTGGGTCATGATAACAGTGTCAAAACTGTTATCTTTGAAGTTGCTGAGACCGCTATTCAGATCCTGTTCAATTACATTGACCCCGCGGCTAATACATTGGGTAATCTGGTCTTCATCTATTTCCAGACCATAACCTTTAATATTTTTTTGCTCCATCAATCTTTTGAGCAGGGTACCGTCGCCGCAACCCAAATCGAGAATGCGACTGTGTGGAGCGACCCAGCTTTGAATAATATCAAGATCGACGCGGTTGGTATCGTTCATGAATTCACCTCATCAGCGATCCGCTGCATGTAGGTGTGGAACAGCTCCAAATAGCGAGGTATGGGAAGTAAAAATGCATCATGCCCCTCAGGCGCATCTACTTCGGCGTAACAAACATTCTTCCCTGCATCGATTAGAGCGTCTGTAATTTCACGAGATCGCTCTGGTGCAAAACGCCAGTCGGTAGTAAAAGAAACGACTAAAAAATCACAGAGTGCTTGACTAAATGCATTGACCGGGTTGTTGTCGTATTCTCGAGCGAGATCAAAATAATCCAATATCCGGGTAATCAGGATATAGGAATTCGCATCAAAAATTTCCGAGAATTTATCGCCCTGATAACGCAGGTAGCTCTCGACCTGGAATTCCACCGGATTGTAAGAGCCCTGCTCGAAATCGCCGCTGCGTAACTGGCGGCCAAACTTGCGCCCCATTAGATCGTCGGATAGATAGGTGACATGTCCAATCATTCGGGCCAGCGTCAAACCCAGTTTGGGTATTGTATTATGCGCCAGATAATTCCCTTCATGAAATTCTGGGTCCGAACGAATGGCGCTGCGTGCAATTTCGTTAAAAGCGATATTTTGCGCAGTCAATTTCATTGCAGAAGCAATAACTACACAATTGCGCAGACGATCCGGGTATTCCAGAGCCCAGCGCATCGCCTGCATACCGCCAAGACTGCCTCCTATCACGGCGGCCCATTGGTTAATGCCGAGCTTGTCGCTCAATTTTGCCTGCGCATTAACCCAGTCCCTGACCCGCAGAGGAGGAAAATCCGCTCCCCAACTTTGTCCGGTGGCGGGATTGATGCTGCTAGGTCCCGTACTGCCATGGCAGCCACCGAGATTGTTTGGGCAAACTACAAAAAAACGATTGGTATCTATAGGTTTCCCCGGCCCAATACAAACTTCCCACCAGCCGGGCTTATCGTCATGCTCGTGATAGCCTGCTGCGTGATGATGACTACTAAGTGCGTGGCAGATCAGCACCGCATTACTTCGATCTTTATTTAGTTCGCCATAGGTCTCGTAAACCAGCTGATAATTTTCCAGCGTCCGCCCGCAGGCGAGACTGAGTGGCTGGTCAAAGTGCATCAGCTGGGGTTTTACCGTGCCGACAGAATTATCAGGGATAGAATTAGGCATCTGTATTCTAATATTGAATGATTCCGCGAAGTCTAATGAGTCGCGGAGTTTAACGCAAGGATCACAGCCAATCTGCGTTCTGAGTGGCGCGCATGTCAGCTAGAAATTCCAGCGGGGCTGATCGCCAGTGTGATTGGGATTTTTTTTGGATGATCAACGCGAAGCCTTTTATATCGACTGGTGGTGCCGCTGACTAAACTTACCTGGCGGGCACTAACGCCAAACGATTTGGCGATAAATTTAACCAGCGCTTTGTTAGCTTTTCCCTCTATGGGAGGCGCGGTGACTCTAATCTTTAGATAATCCTCATGCAGGCCTGAAAATTCATTTTTGGAGGCTTTTGGCTGCAGATAACAGTTAAGCGTTAGTGCATTTCCATCCCAATCATAATATTGAGCCAAGTATCACAGTCCAAATATTAGTTGTCGAGGGATACGCAGGCTTGCAGCAAGTTGATCAATCACCAGCATCTCAATCAGATTGATCGCTATGAAAATAAAGATGGGTGAAAGATCAAGACCGCCAATGGGTGGAATCATATTGCGAGCGGGGCGCATAACGGGTTCGGTTAGCTGATGTATCAGGACTGCACCCGGGTTATTGCTGTTAGGTGCGACCCAACTCAAAATAATCAATATGATCATAGCAAAAAAATAGATGTTCAATATGAGTGCGAATAAGCCAACAAATGACCAGGCTAACACCAGCAGGAAATTAGGTACTGATTGACCCAGCAGCAAATATATCAGGCAAATTCCAGCGACCTGTACAAGTAACGCAAGAGTTAATGAAGCTAAATCAATACCCCCTATACCAGGAATAAAACGGCGCAGAGGCTTCAGGGCGGGGTCAGTAATTTTTACAATTGCCTGGGACAGCGGGTTATAAAAATCAGCTCTTGCTATCTGCAGTAAAAATCTCAATAAAACAGCCAGGAGATAAAGGCTGAAAAGCGTTTTAACAAGATAGACGACCGCAACTATTAATGAATCCACTATAATTATCCTTGGTTATTTAAGCTAAGTGTATGTGTATTCGCTCAGTCTGCAAGTTCCTTGCTTCTATCTGACGCAGCGATTAAGGCTCGATCAAATAATTCCACCAGCCCCCCTTCTTGTAATATTTTTAGTGCAGCTTCGGTAGTTCCTCCGGGCGAGGTTACCCTGCGCCTTAATTCTGCCAGCTCGATGTCGCTCGCCTGCGCCAACTTTGCTGCCCCCAGAGCGGTCTGTACTGTGAGGTCGCGAGCAATTGAGGGGTTGAGCCCAAGCTTCACGCCGGCTTGCTCAATGGCTTCCATGACCAGAAAAAAATAGGCCGGACCACTGCCCGAAACCGCCACTACCCTA
>CBDUGR010000104.1:0-7115 GCA_965366515.1 uncultured Gammaproteobacteria bacterium
GTTCGATGCGGCCTGCCCCAACCCGCAAATTGAAGCATCACACATAACCTGTCGTAACTGATCCAGCAAATTTACATCCCACTCGTCCTGCTCCAGAAGTGCCACTGTCTTTTCCGTTCCGACACGACAGGGGGTGCACTGGCCACAACTTTCATCCTCAAAAAATTGCAGCAGATTCAGAACAACCTGACGCATATCATCCTGATCAGATAAAACAACGACCGCTGCAGAACCAATCAGGCAACCATATTCCTCCAAAGTACCGAAATCCAGCGGAATATCGGCCATACTGGCCGGCAAAATACCGCCCGATGGCCCACCAGGCAGATAAGCCTTAAAAGAATGACCCTGTTGCATTCCACCACAGTATTCATCAAGCAGCTCACGCATGGTGATACCTGCGGGCGCCAGTTTGACACCGGGACTGGTCACCCGCCCGGAGACTGAAAAACTGCGTAACCCGGTACGGCCATTTCTACCCTCCTCCGACAATATCTGCGGCCCATTTTCCAGCACTCGTTGCAACCAGAAAAGTGTCTCAACGTTATTAACCAGAGTGGGTCTGTTAAACAACCCTACCTGAGCCACATAAGGAGGGCGCTGCCTGGGATAGCCACGTTTACCCTCAATCGATTCGATCATGGCAGACTCTTCGCCACAGACATAGGAGCCCGCACCTCTTCTTAAATGAACATAGTCGGGACCAATAAGCCCCTCTGTTTGCAGCACCGCAATTTCTCTCAATAGTATCTCACGCACCACGGGATACTCATCACGCAGGTAAATGTAAATGGCTTTCGCTTCCACAGCCCATGCGCTGATTAGCATACCCTCTAAAAAACAATGGGGGTTACGCTCCAAATAATATCGATCCTTAAAAGTACCGGGCTCTCCTTCATCGGCATTCACCGCCATTAACCGGGGCTGGGGTTCCTTTCGCACAAATTCCCACTTGCTGCCTGTAGGGAAGCCTGCCCCGCCGAGGCCACGCAGCCCTGAGCCCTTAACTTTTTGGAGAATCTCCTCAAAGCCAAGCTCACCGGCAAGGCACTTTCCGTAGATTGCATAACCACCCGCATTGGAGTATTCCTGGTAGTTTTCGTAGCGGGGAATCTCCGGAGTGAAGTTTCTATCTGCTATGGCCTGTTGAATGATGTCGACGGATGCACTATCTATGTGGCGATGTCCAATTTCCACCACAGGCGCCGTATCACAGCGTCCCATACAGGGTGCGCGGATTACTCTGACGTGTTGTGGATCCAGGTTCTGCTGTAAAGCTTTTTGAAGTTGCTCTGCGCCTCGAAGCTCACAGCTCAAACTGTCACAAACCCTTATGGTGATTTCCGGTGGAGCAGACTCTCCCTCTTTGACCAGATCAAAGTGAGCATAAAAGGTTGCCACTTCATAGGCCTCTGCCATCGGCACCTTCATTTCAGCCGCCAGCGCAGCCAGATGTGCGGCGGAAATATGTCCATACCTATCCTGGATTAAATGCAGGTGTTCCAGGAGCAAGTCTCGTTGCCGTGAACGATCACCCAGTAACACGGCTATTTGTTCCACAGCCTTGCCGTCTAATTGCCGCCCTCGATTAAAGTTACGTCCTTTATCAACACCCTTTCCGGGGTGACGGCGTTTTGTCTTTTGCGGTTCCGACGGCATAGAGTCAAGATCCTCTGGTAGGCAATAAATATGCAGATTTGATAAGAATAACAGGCCATCAAAGCTTCTTACATAGCTAAACACAGTTTTCTATTTTCTGTTTTGAGCTATCAATTGGACTAAGCACTAAAAGTTCTCTTCCGACGTCTTTGAAATGGAGCCTCGAACTAAACCTGACGTTTAGCTACAGTCTTGTCTATACTCATATTTCTAATCATATTTTTACTCTGCGAGCAAACGGCACATTCCGTGATAACATAACTCGTCTTCTATTTTAATAATTGGTGCTCGGCAAAACAATTATCATGCTCAAATTTACTACCCGATATTGGTTGTTCCTGGCTCTGCTAATCAGCATAAAAGTCTTCTCCCAGGATCAGCCCATTCCATTATCGCTAACAGACGCTGAGCGTGCATGGCTAATTGATCATCCGGTCATCACCTTCGCCGCAGATCCTTTTTTTTCGCCCATCGAATTTTACAACGAAGAGGGACAGTTCTCAGGTATTACTCAAGATTATCTTACCTATATAGCCAAGCAAATAAACGTGACTTTTAAACCCGTTAAAACCGACAGCTGGGCAGAATCGGTTGACCTGATCAGAAGCGGCAAAGTCTTTATGCTATCCTCTGAGCTTAAAACACCCGAAAACACTAAATATTACGAATTTAGCAAGCCTCACATTATTTTCCCCACTGTTATTCTCGCCCGAGAAAATGTTATTCGTCAGCAGAAGTATGAAGATCTATCCGGAAAACGTTTGGCTGTGGTTCAAGGCTACCCGGACATTGATTTAATTCGCGAAAGTTATCCGGACATTGAACTCTTGGAAGTGCCGACCGTGGTGGATGCACTGCGCATGACCGCCTTTGGGCAGGCAGATGCCATGAGCATCTCTCAGCCTGTAGCGTCCTACTACATAGAAAAGGAAGGTATCACAAATCTTCACGTGGTCGGTGTCGCTGACTACGTCTCACACGCCTCTTTTGCAGTCAATAAAGAACATGCCGTTTTAGCGCATATTCTAAGTAAGGTATTGGACGCAATGCCAAAACAGGAGATGCAGAAAATATTCAATCGCTGGGTATTACTCAAGACTAATCTAAATTTTGACTACGGACCGCTTATCAAAATATCCATTGTCGCCGGGCTGATTATTCTGTTGCTAATCACATGGATCTATCAAACGCAAACCCAAAAAAGGCGTCTTCAGAGGGAAATCTCGATGAGACAGTCTAAGGAAAATGAACTCAACCATGTCATGGAGGAATTGCAAAAAGTTAACCACCAACTGGAAGTTGCCATCATTACAGACCCTCTAACAGGCGTAATGAATCGCCGAGGATTTTATGAGTTATTAAACACTGAACTCAGTCGAGTTATGCGATATGGTGGTGAGGCAGCTCTGCTGATGATGGATATCGACCATTTCAAGGTTATTAATGACACACATGGGCACAGAGCAGGCGACTCAGCACTGCACGAGTTTACCCTCGTCTGCAAAAATGTCGTTCGCTCGATCGATGTTATTTCACGCATTGGTGGTGAAGAGTTTGCTGTCTTGCTACCTAATACCAATATTGAAAGCGCAGTTATACTTGCTGAGCGAATCAGGGAAGCCGTTGAAGGTATTTCAATTGAACTGGTTAGAGGCATGAAAATTCGAATGACAGTTAGCATTGGCATTGCCTCCTATGAAAAAAATGACGACGCTGATACATTTATTCAAAAAGCTGATCAGGCATTGTACTTTGCGAAAAATAACGGCAGAAACCAGGTAGTTTGTTACCACGACCTGCAAAACCAGCACCAAGACCACTCAAATTAGAAAGACATTACATAACTTCCAGCCGCTTTAGTTTGGCACTCCTCGCGTGTAACTTGTCATTGCAATTAAGCCTTGATGTTCGCATTATCAACCTGTGAAACCGCGGTAACAGTTGTTCATAACACAACATTAAACCGGTAATTCGATCAGGTAGTTAAGACGAAATACAGCAGGTGATAAAGAGATGCAACTGACAAAATCCCTCAAACGTACGGCAGCACCCATCCTCATCTCAAGATTTGTTCAATTGGAGTTCGGGGCTTTGGGGCGAAAAATCGCGAGGGCCTTTGGTTATCAGACTCCCGCAAATATCGCCCTGGAGGAGATCAAGATTCCAGATTCAGCACTTGTAGTGAAAACCACCAGACTGGTTGAACAATGCTCACCACTGTTTCTGCTTAACCATTCAATACGCAGCTACTGTTTTGGTGTTGCTATCGCACGGCAGCTCAACATCAAGGCGGATTTAGAGGTTTTTTATTTGGCGGCTATCATGCATGACCTGGGGTTAGTATCACCCTATGATCAATACGAGGGCTCATTTGAAGTCGCGGGAGCAAAAGTAGCGCGCAAGTTTATCCTGGAGCAGGAGCAAACTACCGAAAAAGCAGATCTTATACACGAAGCCATTGCCCTGCATTCCTCAGTGGGCCTAGCCCATAAAAAAGAAGCAGAAATTGCCCTGCTACACTACGGTGCAGGTGTCGATGTGATTGGTTTTCGTGCTGAGGATATTGCGCCGCAAACGCGCAAAGCCATTGTAACGGCTTATCCCAGGCATCAATTTAAAACTGAGTTTACCAAGCTTCTGGATTACCAGATAGAGCATAAACCGAACTGCCACATAGCCGGTCATTGTGCGCTCGGTTTTCGCGGAAAAATTAAGGACGCTCCCTTTAGCGAATAAAAACTCACTATTGAGCTAACAAAATGCTAGTCGTCGAGGCGAAAGCCTATTTTCATCACCACTTGGTAGTGTCCAACTTCGCCATCAACAACATGCCCACGAATCTCTTCAACTTCAAACCATTCTACCCGTTTGACGGTTTGCGAAGTTCTTTTAACCGCATTCTGAATAGCATCTTCAATGCTGACTTTAGAAGATCCGACAACATCAACCTTTTTATAAACATGACTACTCATAGGTTTTTCCCTTTTTATTGATTAATCGCATGCCCTGTTTTTTACCGGGCAACCCTTGTTAACCACCAGTGGTATTCATAAAGCGTAATATTTGCGGCTCATTTTCAAGCTCAAAGTAATGCCTTTCAGGCTTAATATCCATTCCCTGCATAATCGCTTCGGTCAGTTTTTCCTTATCTCCGGGATAGGCTCTGACAACGGAGCGCAAGTCGATAGAATGTTCATTGCCCAGACAGAGCAGTAACCGGCCTTCAACAGTGAGCCGCACTCTATTGCAGGTGTCGCAAAAATTTTCGCTATGCGGGGAAATAAAGCCGACACGCGAATCATAGCCAGGTACACGCCAATAACGCGAAGGCCCGCCGGTATTTTCGCTCGTGGGAATCAGCTCAAATTCTTCGCTAATGATGTCACGCAACGCCTGACTGGAACAAAACGCTTCTCCACGATTGTGCTCTGTAATCGCACCAAGCGGCATCTCCTCAATATAGGAAATATCCAGCCCCCGACCCAGCGCATAGCGCAACAGACTCAGCACTTCGTCATCATTGCGACCACTTAAAATTACCGCGTTTAGTTTAATACGATCAAAGCCGTTAGCAATGGCCGAATCAATCCCTTCCAGAACCTTTTCCAGCTTGCCAATACGGGTCAGCTCCTTAAAGCGGTCAGCTTTAAGGCTATCCAAACTGATGTTAATACGTTTAACCCCGGATTCTTTTAATTCCGTGGCGTATTGACTGAGGTGCGAGCCGTTTGTGGTAAAAGTAAGTTCATCCAGGTTTTCAAGCGCTCCAAGATGACGGAAAAGCTGCTGCACATTGTGTCGAACCAAGGGTTCGCCACCTGTCAGTCTAATTTTTTTCACACCAAGATCAACAAAGGTTTCACCGATGAATGCCAACTCTTCAAGCGTCAACACCTGCTCTTTGGGCAGGAAGGTCATGTCTTCAGACATGCAATAGACACAGCGAAAATCACAGCGATCTGTCACCGATATTCTCAGATAAGTAACTTCCCTACCAAAACGATCTATTAATTTTGCCAACGTGATTCTCTCTCTGTATCAGATGCTTTGGCATCTACCCAAACATCACCGGTACTGCGCTGCTCTTTCTTCCAGAACGGCGCTTTGGTTTTCAAAAAATCCATCAAATATTCACAAGCGGCAAAAGCCGCCTCTCGGTGCGTACTATTTACACCCACGAATACTATTTGATCAGAGGCATGTAACGCACCAATACGATGAATAATTCTGGCATTGATAATAGGCCAGCGCTGCCTGGCATCCTCGATGAGCTGTGCCAACACCTTCTCTGTCATGCCCGGATAGTGTTCCAGAAACATGCCGTTAACTGACTCGTCATTGTGCAGATCTCTCACTAAACCGACGAAGGTAACGATCGCACCTATTTGAGGCGCATCTTCTCTAAGCGCCTGGTACTCATCGGCCAGGCTAAAATCCTCATTTTGAATACGGATCATTAATACCACTCACTACTGATAAACGCTCTAAACCTGTTATAGCTACGATGAGCGCTTTTTAGCTTCAGCCTCCCGTAACCGGAGGGAAAAAACCAACTTCATCCCCCGCATTCACCATTACATCAGGCGTTGCGATTACCTGATTAACTGCCACCAGCAGATTTTCATCCTGCATCGCTGATAACCAGGGCTCTCCACGAGCCGCCAGCTGCTGCCTTAATTCAGCGACCGAGTTTCTCGAATCCTGCAGCGTTACCTGCTCTTCAGCACAGTCAAGCTGATCGCGTAACCGAGCAAAATAAAGTACTTTAACCATTTGCCATCAATTCTCTTCTACCCGCCAATGACCCGACTTACCGCCTTTCTTTTCCAGTAATCGTGTACTTTCAATAATCATTCCCCGATCTACTGCTTTGCACATATCATAGAGAGTCAGAGCGGCCACGGAGGCAGCCGTTAACGCCTCCATCTCTACCCCGGTCTGCCCACTCACTTTGCAGGTCGCCTCGATTCTTACCATCGACTCCTGTTCCACCGCATCCAGCGCCACTTTGACTGAAGTCAGCATGAGTGGATGGCATAAAGGGATCAACTCCCAACATCTTTTGGCAGCCTGAATACCTGCAATACGCGCGGTCGCAAACACATCACCTTTTTTATGTCCACCAGACAAAATCAGTGACAGTGTCTCGGGGTTCATTCTGACAAAAGCTTCCGCTGTAGCAACGCGCGATGTGGATTCTTTCTCACCGACGTCCACCATTTGGGCTTTGCCGTGCTCATCTAAATGGGTTAACTGGCTCATTCAATCATCTTTGGTTAATAACGCTCAACTCGCCCTGACACAGGGCGAACAAGGAAGTATGCAGGTTCAATTCTAGCATTTTGCAGTGCGCAAATAAATCATTTCGAAAGCGGAAAAGTCTAGTTTAAACGTAAATTTAACGGTTATTTTAAACTAAAGCAAAACCACATACAAATCGTCCTCTAGATAATCTT
>CBDUGR010000105.1:0-7108 GCA_965366515.1 uncultured Gammaproteobacteria bacterium
CGGCTGGGGAGGCTGGTGGTTCTGGGATCCGGTTGAGAACGCATCATTTATGCCCTGGTTGGTGGGCACAGCGCTGATTCATTCATTAGCGGTTACTGATAAGAGGGGTGTCTTTAAAAGTTGGACCGTGTTACTTGCGATTTTTGCGTTTTCGTTAAGTTTACTCGGTACATTTTTAGTGCGTTCCGGGGTATTAACCTCCGTCCATGCCTTTGCTACTGATCCGGCGCGCGGCTTGTTTATTTTGGTGTTTTTATTGCTGGTCATTGGTGGTTCGCTGACGCTATACGCTGTCAAGGCGCCAGCGGTCGCGAGTAAGCCAGCTTTTAGCCTATGGTCGAGGGAAGTGCTGCTATTAATTAATAACCTGATTCTGATTGTTGCGACGGTCACTATACTGCTGGGTACTCTTTATCCACTGATAATTGATGCGCTGGGAGGTGGAAGAATTTCAGTAGGCCCGCCTTACTTCAACGCCGTATTTGTCCCCTTAATGTGTTTGTTGTTCGCTTTCATGGGGTTTGCGCCGAATTCCAGATGGAAACGTTCATCGACAAAACCGTTGGTCAATAAACTGGTTGTGGCACTGCTGGCCAGCCTGATAGTTGCTTTCATCTTTCCATTAATTTACGGCGGTGAGGTTAATTTAGCCGCGACGCTGGCGGTGGCATTGAGTCTGTGGATCACAATGACCTGTTTTCAGGATATGCTGGATAAGGTTGGCCGCACAGGTTTGGGCGGATTGTCGCGCAGTTATATGGGAATGCAATTGGGTCACCTGGGTGTTGCGGTGTGTATTATTGGTGTTGCTTTTACGTCTATCTACAGTGAGCAGAGAGATGTGCGGATGCTTCCGGGTGATTCTGTGGAATTGGGCGGCTACCGTTTTCAATTCAACGGTATTAAAGAGGTAAAAGGGCCGAACTTTGTTGCTCAGGAAGGACAAATTGCAATTTTCCATGATGGCCAGCAGCGATACCTGCTGCAGCCTCAAAAGCGGATTTACAATGCGCGGCGCCAGTCGATGACTGAGGCGGCGATTGAAACCGGGTTTTCCAGAGATCTTTATGTGGCACTGGGTGAACCGCTCGGAGAGGGCGCATGGGCGGTGCGAGGGCATTCGTGATATGGATTTGGCTGGGCGGACTGGTGATGTCTATGGGCGGGCTGTTAGCACTGACTGACAAGCGATATAGGCTTAAAAAATCAGTCACTCAAAGAAGTCTTCAGACGGCTGCACTGGAAGATTCAGCAACAGAGGCGAAGGCGTGAAACGTATCAAGCTTTTTGCTCCGCTGGCTATATTTGTTGCGCTTGGGTTATTGCTGTTTAAGGGGTTGAGTTTGGATCCTAATGAGATGCCATCTGCATTGATAGATAAACCTTTGCCGGAGTTTCGCCTGCCCTCCCTGCAACAGCCACAGAAAATGGTGAGCCGTGAAGATTTAGTGGGCGAGGTCGCATTGGTTAATGTTTGGGCAACCTGGTGTCCCTCCTGTATGGCAGAACATCCCTATCTTATGCAAATCGCAGAGCAGGAAGGAATACCTATCATCGGTGTTGATTACAAAGATGAACGCCAGGCAGCATTAAATTGGCTTGCTAAGTGGGGTGACCCCTACCGGCTGAATATCTTTGATGAAAAAGGGCGGCTAGGCATAGATCTTGGAGTGTTTGGTGCGCCGGAAACGTACCTGATCGATCATCGCGGGGTGATTCGTTATAAGCATATTGGCGTAGTGGATGATCGTGTGTGGAATGAACTGCTTAAACCTCTGGTAGTAAAGTTGCGGAGAGAGGCGTCGAAGACTGATGGTTAGCGTGTTGATGAATACCCCCCGTATCGCCCTGCTAGTAGCCCTTTGGCTGCTGTTTTCACCTTTGCAGGCTGCCATTGATACCTACGAGTTTAAAGATGAAAGCACTCGGCAGCGTTTCCATCAGTTAAACCAGGAGCTGCGCTGCCCTAAGTGCCAGAA
Organism: uncultured Gammaproteobacteria bacterium; assembly: GCA_965366515.1. Classification (GTDB taxonomy): domain Bacteria; phylum Pseudomonadota; class Gammaproteobacteria; order Pseudomonadales; family IMCC2047; genus JAJFKB01. Next base: position 1,980 of record CBDUGR010000105.1, read on the forward strand.
CCAGAATCTGGCAGACTCTGGCGCGCCAATCGCGACTGATCTTAGGGGCGAGGTTTACCGTCTGCTGTCGGAAGGTAAATCTGATCGGGAGATTAAGAGCTATCTGGTTGATCGGTATGGTGAGTACGTACTCTATAAGCCTGAGTGGTCAAAACAGACCTGGTTGCTATGGCTGGCGCCCGTGATTTTACTGGTATTTGCAATCATCGCGCTGTTGGTTATAGCCAGGCGACGAACGAGCAGGGCTGAGCTGGTTGCTGACAACCCGCTTAGCGAGCAGGAGCAGAAAAAAATTGATCAGTTGCTCAAACAAGATTTGAATAAGGACAGTTAAGATGTCGCAATTTTGGTTTTTCGCCTCATTGCTGTTGATTGCGGCTATCGGATTTATCTGGTTGCCCATCATCAGATATCGTCGGCAATTTGACCGGCAAAAAACCAGACAGGTTGTATCCGCTAAAGATATTAACCTTCAGGCCTATCGTTCTCGCCTGCAGGAACTGGAAGATGATTTGGACCAGGATCGGGTTGAGCAGATCGAATATGACGCATTGAAGTTGGAGCTTGAGCGCAGTTTGCTGGGCGATACGGATGAGGGTCAGGGAGAAAGCGTCAGAGTTACAAAATTATCCAGTCCTGGCGGTATTAGCTTGGTTGTGGGGATGGCGCTGAGCATCATGACGCTAGTGGGGGCAGGTGCACTTTATTGGCAACTGGGCAGCGGTCCGATGTTGTTGCAAATGGAGAAGCACCAGGCGTTGCTGGAGCAAATGGCCACGATGACACCTGAGCAGCGCCTGGCAATGCTGCGAGATCAGGCAGAGGCGGAACCGCAAAGAGCGGAGATCTGGTATGCGTTAGCCCAAGGCTATTTACAAACCAACAAATTTAAAGAAGCGAAGCAAGCATACGACCGGGTATTGTTGTTAGTGGGAGAAGACCCTCAGGTTCTGGCGGAGTATGCGCAGGCGCTGTTTTTTGTTAATGAAAATCGAATGGATGATTCGGTGAGAAGCCTCGTTGATAGGGCGCTGGCAGTTGATCCGGCAAATGATACAGCGCTAGGCTTGCTCGGTATTGATGCCTTTGATCGAGAGCAGTACGCGGATGCGATTAGTTACTGGCAGCAAATCATTGACACCATGGAGCCGGGAGAAGATGCGGGGGCGATCATCGCCGGTGTTGAACGCGCTAAAGTGTTGTTGGCGGAGCAGGCTGGAGACAGTGACGGTTCATCCCAAGGCTCGGATCAAAAGAACCAGACATCATTGCTGATAAAGGTGAGTTTAAGCGAGGAACTTAAGAAGCAAGCGTTGCCGCAGCAGACAGTTTTTGTGTATGCGCGGGCGCTTAGAGGACCGCCCATGCCACTGGCTGCGGTCAAGCTACAGGTGCAGGACCTGCCTGCGGAAGTGGTCTTGAATGATCAGATGGCCATGAGCCCCCAGGCGCGCATGTCACAGTTTGATCAGGTTCAGGTGGTGGCGCGTATTTCCAAGTCTCAGTCGGCCACAGCCAGGGCTGGTGACTTGCAGGGACAGTCTGCTCCGATAAATCTGACTGATGCGGCGGCAAGTATTAATATACTGATTGATAACATAGTAGAATAGCGCATTATTTAAAGCGCAGTGTCAGGCATGGAGAGAAAAAACAGATGCGTTTAAAAAGCATTAAGCTCGCCGGGTTCAAATCTTTTGTCGATCCCACCACTGTCCAATTTCCCAGTAATCTCAGCGCCGTTGTCGGCCCTAATGGTTGTGGGAAATCCAATATTATTGACGCCGTGCGCTGGGTGATGGGAGAAAGTTCGGCCAAGACATTGCGTGGCGAATCCATGACTGACGTAATCTTTAGCGGGTCTAATGCCAGAATGCCGGTCGGCCAGGCATCCGTAGAGCTGATTTTTGATAACAGTGATGGCAGCGTGAAGGGAGAGTATGGCAATTACAATGAAATATCAGTCAGGCGAACAGTAACCCGCGAACTGCAATCCATCTACGCACTAAACGGCAGCAAATGCAGACGTCGTGATATACAGGATATATTTTTAGGTACCGGACTCGGGCCGCGCAGTTATTCCATTATTGAACAGGGTATGATTTCCCGCTTCGTTGAAGCCAAGCCTGACGAGTTACGTGTCTATATTGAGGAAGCGGCTGGTATTTCCAAATACAAGGAACGTCGCAGAGAGACCGAAAACCGGATGCGTCATACCCGGGAAAACCTGGAGCGTCTGAGCGATATACGAGAAGAGTTAGCACGACAATTACATCACTTGCAGCGTCAGGCAAAGGCGGCAGAACAATATTCAGAGCTGAAAAAGCAGGACCGCTTACTTAAAGCAGAACATCAGGCGATCAAATGGCGTGAACTGGCGTCGCTGAATGCCCAGCAGGAAAAAGAAAAAGCAGAGCTCGAAGTTCAGCTTGAGGCGGTACAGGCGGAACATAGTGGCATAGAAACTGAGGTTGAAAAACAGCGTCAGCGACATATCGAACTGAATGATAATTATCAGGAAATTCAAAGTGCTTTTTATCAGGTAGGAACGGAAATAGCCCGGCACGAGCAAAATATCCAGCACCAGGTGGAGCGTACGGTGCAGTTGCAGGAGGATCTAAAGCAGACTGAGGGTACTCTGCAGGAAGTGGATAAACACCTGGAGCTGGATCAGCAGAAAAAAAACCAGTTACAGGTTGAGCTGGAATCGGTACAACCGGAGTTGCAGCGACTGCTGAATCTAGAAACGGGTAGTAGCGATGAGCTTGAGATTGCTGAGGCATCCATGCAGGAATGGCAGCAGCGATGGGACGAATTCAACCAGTCAGCATCAGAGTCCAGGCAGGGCGCAGAAGTAGAGCAGTCGCGAATCCAGCATATGGAGCAGCATATTGGCAAGTTGCAGGAGCGTGCGGCTCGCTTGGAGCAGGAAAAAAAGAGTTTCGGGGAAACTCAAGCTGATACTGAAACACTGGAGTTGCAGGAAAAGCTGGAAATACTCGATGACAATGCTGAGCAGCAGAAGAGTCGTGTGGCAGAGTTGGTAGAAATCATTGATCGACAGCGAGAACAGAACACCCGGTTTAGCAGCGATTTAAGTCAGGCACAAAGGACTATGCAGGATATGCAAGGAAGGCACTCATCGTTGAAGGCTTTGCAGCAAGCCGCGCTAGGGCAGAAGGATGCGCCAGTCATGCAATGGCTGGAACAACAGCAGTGGCACAATCAACCTCGGCTGGCTCAAAATATAAGAGTTGAAAAGGGTTGGGAAAAGGCACTTGAAGTGGTGTTGGGACACCATCTCCAGGCGGTCGGCATTGATGATTGTGTTGGTTTGGAGAAAAGACTTGGGCAATTGCACAAAGGGGGTATAACGCTGTTTGAAAAAGCGGCTTCACAGAAGGCGCAAGCAGCTGACGATACACTGCTTCACAAGATTTCGAGTGAATGGGATATCAGTTCGCTGATTTCAGGTGTTTATGTAAGAGAAACCTTTGAGCAGGCGATGGCGTTAAGACCGCAACTGGCAGCGCATGAGTCTGTGGTCTGCAAAGAGGGTATCTGGGCTGGACCCAAATGGATCAGGGTGACTCGTGATAGCGATGAGCAGAGTAGCCTTTTGCAAAGAGAAAGCGAGCTCCAGCAGCTGGATGAACAGATGGCATTGCTGGAGGAAAAAATTGAGATACTGGAAGTTGATCTCGATTCTGGAATGTTGTCCCTGCGCAATTCGGAACAGGCGCGGGAAACGGCACAGAGTGAGTTGAATGCTGTGTTGAAACAGCATGCTGAACTAGCATCGCAATTAAGTGCGAGGCAGGCGCGTATAGAGCAATTGAATATGCGGCGCGAGCGTATTTTCAATGATTTGCGTGAGAGTGAAGAACAGTTGCAGCAGGAAAAGGAAAAGCTGAGTGCTGCACGGGAGATCTGGCAAGAGTGTCTGATAAGAATGGAAAAGGATTCGGGCCATCGCGAAGAGCTATTGAATCAGCGTGACAGCAACCGCAATAAACTCGATCAAGCGCGGCAACAGGCGAGACACCATAGAGATCAGGTTCACCACCTGGAATTGCGCAAGCAATCAATCAGCACGCAGTTGGACGCATTGCAGCAAAGCATGTCGCGATTAAAGGAGCAGGTGGCTGGATTAACGGAAAGGAAAGAGCACATTCAGGATTCGCTTGAAACCTCACAAAGTCCGGTCGAAGAGTTGAAGCAGACGCTGGATGTTGAGCTGGAAAAACGTCTGGTTTTAGAGGGTAACCTAGGGGAGGCCAGAAAACAGGTAGAAGCGGTTGAGTTTAAACTCGAACAACTGGAACAGAATCGCCTCAAGAGTGACCGTAAAGCAGAAGGTGTGCGAGGACTGTTGGAACAATCCAAATTGCAGTGGCAGACGCTAAAAGTTCAGCGAGAGACTATAGAAGGGCAGCTTAATGAGGCGAAGCATAACCTCGAGCAGCTGTTGGAGCAGTTACCTGAACAGGCTGCGGACGAGGAATGGCAAGAACAACGGGAGAAGGTTCAGAATCGCATTCAGCGTTTAGGGCCGATCAATCTGGCAGCAATTGATGAGTACAAAACCCAGTCGGAACGGAAGGTTTATCTGGATGCACAGAATGATGACCTTACCGAAGCGCTGACAACGCTGGAAAATGCCATTCGTAAGATCGACCGGGAAACGAGAACCCGGTTCAAGGAAACCTTTGACAAGGTTAACAAGGGGTTGCAGGAAATTTTCCCCAAAGTGTTCGGCGGTGGTCATGCGTCGCTGGAACTGACCGGTGAAGATATGCTCAATACCGGTGTTACCATCATGGCCCGGCCACCCGGCAAACGTAACAGCACGATTCACCTGCTCTCCGGGGGTGAAAAAGCACTGGTTGCCATTTCAATGGTATTTGCTATTTTCCAGCTTAACCCTGCTCCCTTTTGTATGCTGGATGAGGTTGATGCACCACTTGATGATGCAAACGTGGGCCGATACTGCGAAATTGTTAAGGAGATGTCAGCGAAAGTGCAGTTTATTTTTATTACACATAATAAAGTCACTATGGAAATGGCAAATCATATGATGGGTGTGACCATGTATGAGCCGGGCGTATCACGGCTGGTGACTGTGGATATCG
>CBDUGR010000106.1:0-7101 GCA_965366515.1 uncultured Gammaproteobacteria bacterium
CAGCAATGAGCGAGTAGTTTGGCACCACGCACTTTGGCAATACGCTCTGCTCTTTTTAGTAGTCGATGGTTATCGGTTGTTGGGTCAATGATGGCGAATACTTTATTCAAACTTGACATAATGCGAAATCCTGATGGGCAAAATTCAATAAAATTCATTCTTAGTTTATAGGTTAAACCATGTGTTGACCGTTGAAAACAGCCAAGCGCGATAAATCCGCTTTAACTGGATTTTTTTACATGGAATTACTGCGATTTTGCTGATTAAAATATTACACTAGCGTTAGTGGTTCGTGATTTTCTGGTGGAATGGTGTTTTTGGATAACACGACTTGTTGATCTTCTGAAAGAGCAAGCTTGCCGTCTAACTTGACTGCATACATCTTTCAGCGTAAAAGTGAAACCATCCCACTGTTTAATGAGTATAAAGATAAAAAAATAGGGAGCTTAAAAAATGCTTAAATCAATAAAAGTACGGGACTATATGACAAGAGGGCTAATAACACTAAAGCCCGACATGGATCTATTTGATGCCATATCAATTTTACAAACCAACCGCATATCCGGTGCACCTGTAGTTGATCAAAATGGACATCTAATCGGTGTTTTATCGGAAGGTGACTGTCTTAATGCTATAATTAAAGATATCTATTATGAAGAGGCAGGTGGTAAGGTTTCTGAATGTATGAGTACGGATGTTGAAACCATCAGCCCTGAAGACGATATTGTTGATATTGCAGTTGATTTCAACAAAAAGAGAAAACGCCGTTTTCCGGTGATAGAAGATGATAAATTGGTAGGACAGATTAGCCAGAGAGATATTTTGCGGGCGGTACTGGAGATAGCGCAGCACCCCAGTCACGGCTGACTAATTTGATTCCACCTGCAAGAATGGAGAACTTGGGTGACTGAATTACTAATTGTTGATGATCACGATCTCGTGCGCTATGGCTTAAAGCGTATCCTGGAAGACATGCCGAATATAACCGTAGTCGGTGAAGCCGTCAGTGGCGAAGATGCGATTAAGCTGGTCAGGGAGTTAAACCCTGATGTAGTACTCATGGATGTATTGATGCCGGGCATCGGAGGCCTTGAAGCTACACGAAGGATTCATCACTACAATCCGGATATTAAAGTGATCGTCGTAACCGCTTGTGACGATGATGTTTATCCAACACGGTTAATGAACGCTGGCGCAGCGGGGTATCTCACTAAAGGCGCAGATGTTGATGAAATGGCGGAAGCGATTAAGCAAGTGGGTGCAGGCAAGCGCTATATCAGTCCTGATATTGCACAAAAACTGGCGCTAAAGTCTTTTAGTGGTGAGCCAAACGGAGTGCCCTTTGACCAGCTCTCAGAGAGAGAGCTGCAAATAGCAATGATGATTGTTAATTGTCATAAGGTAAACGATATCGCTGAAAAACTGTGTTTAAGCCCAAAAACCGTTAATACTTACCGCTATAGAATATTCAGCAAACTGGGAATTAACAGCGATGTTGAGTTGGCGTTAATGGCTGTAAGGTTTGGACTACTGGAAAACGGTGCTGAAGGTTTATCGAAGCCCGCTTGAGAAGTTGTATTGAGAGACTATCCTTTGACTGCTTTAAGTTAACTTGTCTGAATTCGATTCTGTAAAATTTCTTGCTGATTTGAAACACCACCCAGGTGTTTACCAAATGCTCGACGAAAGTGGACGCGTCCTATACGTGGGCAAGGCGAAAAGCCTTAAAAAGCGTGTGGCGAGTTACTTTCGCGAGCAATCGTTAAGCGTCAAAAACAGATCGTTGATGCAAAAGGTGGCGGATATCCAGATAACCGTTACCGCCAGCGAAACTGAAGCGTTGCTGCTTGAACAGAACCTGATTAAAAGCGAAAAGCCTGCTTACAATATACTGTTGCGGGATGACAAATCTTATCCCTTTATTTATCTCACGCAAGCTAGCGAGTATCCTTCGATAGGAATACATCGCGGCAAACGAAAAAAATCCGTTCGCTACTTCGGACCTTTTCCAAGCGCTTCAGCGGTGCGTGAAACGCTGCACTTGCTTCAAAAATCTTTCAAGGTCAGGCAGTGTGACGAAAGTTACTTCAATAACCGTACGCGCCCTTGTCTGCAATATCAAATTAAACGCTGCACAGCGCCCTGCGTAGGTCTCATTCCAAAATTATCCTACCAGGAAGATGTCAGACATACCTCTATGTTTCTTGAAGGCAAGGATAAAGAGATTGTTCGTGAGCTACAAAAGCAAATGGACAGCGCTGCCGCAGAACTAAATTTCGAAAGAGCTGCTGAATTACGGGATCAGGTTAGTTTTCTGAGAAAAATTCAGGAACAGCAGTATGTGGCGGGTAGTAGTGGAGACGTCGATATAGTAGCTGGGATGGTTAAACCGATCGGCTGTTGCGTACATCTGCTCTTTATCCGTGCCGGGCGCATTTTGGGTAGCAGAACCTATTATCCAAAGGTTAAAGGGGCTATTTCTCTGCAAGAGCTATTGTCGGCGTTCATACCACAATTTTACTTAGGGCAAGAATCGCAACATCAGGTGCCAAAGGAAATAATTTGTAATAGCCGATTAGAAGATGAGGGCCCCTTATTGGATGCGCTTGCAGACGTTGCGGGCAGGAAACTAAAATTTTCAACTAAAGTGCGGGGTGAGCGGGCTCGCTGGTTACAGATGGCCATTAATAATGCGGACAAAAATTTGTTGGGGCACCATTCGCGTAAACTGGATTATTACGGCCGCCTTCGGGCGCTGCAGGAGGCGTTGTCGCTTGATGCGTTACCGCAACGGATGGAGTGCTTTGATATAAGCCATAGCTCAGGGGAGGCTACAGTAGCTTCCTGCGTTGTCTTTGACGCGAATGGCCCGTTGAATGCAGATTATCGACGGTTCAATATTGACAATATAACGCCAGGCGACGACTACGCGGCGATGGCTCAAGCGATTAAAAGACGCTATACGCGCCTTAAAAAAGGTGAGGCCAAGATGCCAGACATTCTGTTTATTGATGGTGGTAAAGGGCAGCTCCGAATGGCCGAAGACAGGTTAGCAGAATTGGGTGTGAACGGCGTCGTGTTAGTGGGAATAGCCAAAGGGGTCACTCGTAAGCCTGGGCTTGAATCTCTATTTGTAGCTGGCAAGGGCGATGAAATTGTCTTGTCACCTGACTCGGCCGCGTTGCATTTGGTGCAACACATACGTGACGAAGCACACCGTTTCGCTATCAGCAGCCATAGACAAAGAAGGGGGAAAAAACGCACCACATCACCATTGGAGCGGATTCCGGGAATAGGCGCTAAACGCCGAGCGGCTTTGCTACGCTTTTTTGGAGGCCTGCAGGCCATCAATAGCGCCAGCCCGGAAGAGATCGCAAAGGTGCCCGGTGTCAGCAAACTGCTGGCAGAAGAAATTTATGCTTGTATACATAATGAATAATCAAGCCCATTCCAGTATTATGTCCCACTTTTGTAATGGCCTTCTGTGAATATGAGTATCCCCAACATTATAACCAGTTTGCGAGTGCTTCTGATCCCGGTTTTGGTGTTGGTTTATTACCTCCCCTTTGAAGGGCGCTATCTCGCGTCTGCAGCGATTTTCACGGTCGCTAGCATTTCCGATTGGCTGGACGGATATTTGGCAAGACGCTGGGATCAATATACTCAGTTTGGCGCCTTTTTTGATCCAGTGGCGGATAAATTAATTGTGGCAGTTGCACTAGTATTGCTGGTTGCGGAACATGCCTCCGTTTGGTTAACCATTCCGGCGATGATTATTATTGGCCGAGAGATTGTCATATCAGCTCTTAGAGAGTGGATGGCAGAACTGGGGAAGCGTACTAGCGTTGCTGTTTCCTATATAGGAAAATTAAAGACTACGTTGCAGATGGTGGCTATTATCGTTTTATTGATTGATGTCCCGAATAGCCAAGCGGCCAACGTGGGTTTGGTGTTGCTTTATGGTTCTGCTGTATTGACGATCTGGTCAATGTTTATCTATTTAGCGGCCGCTTGGAGTGAGCTGACTAAGGATATCTAACGAACGGCTACTGGACGATTCGTCGACACCCTATCTTCGCGCATTGACCTTTCTTTTCAAGACGATACCGCACTAGCTGTTGGTCGCATTCATATACGCTTTTATATAGCTCGCCAAAAACCGTACCGCCGGGTTCCTCGCAATAGCTTTGATAGAAAACCTGACTTCGAGTGAGCCAGGTGTATAAGCCCAGACCAATCGTGAAGGCCAGCAGTGTCAGCGTTGAATAACGAGAAATTTTTCGGTATCCGGTAACAAGTTTACTCATGATTAACTCTATTTCAAACTGCATTAACAATCTGTATTAAGGGCTAAAGCTTAGCCAATTCATTTGCTCTACACACTAAATAATTTGGCCCTTACCAGCTTTCGATATTGACGCGGCGTTAGTGAAACCTGCCTTTTAAATAGTGAGGCGAAATACGCTGGATCACTAAACCCTACTTTAAAGCTGATTTCGGCAATGTTCAGGTTACTCTCTTTGAGTAGATCTTTCGCAGTACCAATGCGAATCTGCTGAAGATAGGCCGAAGGCGTACCTCCTGTAGCTTGCTTAAACCGTCGATTAAAAGAGCGCAAACTCATGTCAAACTGAGCGGCTAGCGACTGGAGTTTAAAGCTGTTGGGGTAGTTTCGAAGCATCCATTGTTGAGCCTGAATGATTTCTTCATCATGGTGTACAGACTGTTCATCAAAGGAATAAAAAATACTTTCGTAGGACTGCTTAATTTCGTGTGCAAAATGCTGTTCTATTTGTAACGCAATGTTGTGATTATAAAAACGCTCAATAAAATGAATCATTAGATTAGTGATCGAATTAATGCGTCCCGCGCAATAGATGTTATCAGTGTTGGTGATGAAACGTTTGGTTTGCAGCTTAACCTTGGGATAGTTCTTTTTAAACTGCTCAAAATAGTACCAATGTGTCGTTGCTGGCTTTTCATCCAGCAATCCGGTCTCAGCGAGAAAGCATACACCTGTGCCCGTAGCACAAATGATCATATCATCATTATAGTGCTTGATGAGCCACTCCATGATCATTGGGAAACGTCTTATTACGGGTCTTGGGTTGCCCCACAACGCAGGAATAATAATCAGATCAGTTTGAGTAATTGAATCGAGCCTGACATGGGGTTTGAGTTCAATCCCGCCTGTGATTTCAATGGGTTTTCCATCCACACTTGCGATTTGGGTTACCAACCGCGATTTGGCCGGGTTTTCGATACGGCTCATCGCGTCTGCAGCGTTCAGCATTTCAATTGGCAGGGTGATGCTTGTTCCCAATGCTCTTGGAATTGCCAAAATAGTGACATGCTTCATTTAATTTGGACTCGATGGCTATATAACACATTAAAATGGCTAATATACACAAGTTTATCTCGGAGATAAAAGAGTAATATCAACCATAATTTAAGCAAAGTGATCATGTAACATTCTTTTACTTTGGGCTAAATAAATAGCTTGAGCTGACAGGGGACATATTTTTGGCATCTTTACCGGTTATTGTAGGTTTTGGCGGAATCAGTGCCGCTGGACGATCTTCATTTAATCAAAGTTATCGGCGTATGTTGGCCGATGTGCTTTCGACCAGCGTTGTGGATGAAACCTATACGGATCTGGCAGTACTCATGAATCTTTTGCGGTACGATTCGGGTGTATATAAAGATAATAATGGGCAGCCAGTTGAAGTCAACAAATGGCTTAGCGAACATCGTTCGCTGATTGACCATCATACATTGGTTAGAAAACTCGAAAATAACCTGTTTAACCCGAATGCAATCGCTAGAAATACAGTGGCTAAATTGATGCCTGATTCCGGGTCTGACATTTGTTTTGTAACCAGGGCGCGCCATTTGCCGAGTACAGTTCCCAGTGATTGGCTGATAGAGCAGCTCAATGATGGCTCGGATAGAGTCAGGGTCACCACCAAAGAGCATTTGGATGTTCTTTTTCCCGACACTACTCAATCACTTGTCAATAGCGCAGGACAGCTGCCCACTGGCTTTGAACCCGGCAAGCTATACCCTTCTCGCAATCATCCGCGCGGCCTGCAAATGTCGGTTTATGCAGCGTCAGATGCCATTCGCTCCATGGGTGTCGAGTGGCAGCAGGTGCTTTCGTTCGTCGCACCAGACCAGGTTGGAATCTATGCGAGCTCGGCCATGAGTCAGCTTGATGGAAACGGACTGGGAGGGATGCTGCAAGCCGGTTTGCTTGGAAAAAGGGTGACTTCAAAACAGTGCCCACTTGGGTTTGCTGAGATGCCTGCAGATTTCGTAAATGCTTACGTCACCGGAAGTATTGGTGGTACCGGTGCCAATATTGGTGCCTGTGCTACGTTTCTATACAATCTCGGTCAAGCGGTCGATGATATCCGCAGCGGTCGCAAGCGCGCCGTCATTGTAGGCACCAGTGAGGCGCCAATAACGCCGGAAGTGATTGAGGGTTATCGGACGATGGGGGCGCTGGCCCAGGATTCGGAATTAGTAGCGATGGATAATTCGGCGACACCGGATCACAGACGAGCATGCAGGCCTTTCTCCACTAACTGCGGTTTCACACTGGCGGAGGCGGCACACTATGTCATCTTATTTGACGACAGCCTGGCCATGGAGTTTGGAGCTCAGGTTTTCGGTGCAGTTGCCGATGTTTTTGTAAACGCCGATGGTTATAAAAAATCAATATCTGGCCCGGGGATCGGAAACTATATAACCATGGCAAAAGCCTTGGCTGCCACTCGGTCAATTGTAGGTGAAGAGGCTCTGGCTCGGACTTTTGTGCAGGCGCATGGCACCAGCACACCACAAAATCGGGTTACAGAATCTCGTATTTTAAATGAAATGAGTAAGACCTTTGCCCTGGGCAAGTGGCCGGTGGCTGCGGTGAAAAGCTATGTTGGTCATTCTATCGGGTCAGCAGCAGCAGATCAGTTAATTGCGAGCCTGGGCGTTTGGCAATATGGGTATATTCCAGGTATTAAAACAATAGACCATCTTGCTGAGGATATTGAATGTAGCCATCTGGATGTGCTGATGGATCACAAGGAAGTTGGAATAGAAGGT
>CBDUGR010000107.1:0-7091 GCA_965366515.1 uncultured Gammaproteobacteria bacterium
GAGTCGATATTTACCTGGATAAAGTCTGTATCGTATCTGCCGGTGCTAAGGCCTCTGACTATACGGAAGAAAGAGGTCAAGCTGTGATGAACCAGGAGGAGATCACCGTTCGTATTAATCTGGGTCGAGGGGAAATTTCAAGTACTGTATGGACCACCGACCTGTCGCATGAGTATGTCTCTATTAACGCAGACTACCGCAGCTGACACAGGCCAATCAGAATATATCCTATGCCCGAGTGCCTAAAACCAGAGCGTCTAAAAGTCGTTGCGGCGGTGATATACAATCCCGTTGGCGAAATCCTTATTGCCCGGCGTCCTGAGAAAGCACATCAGGGAGGGCTCTGGGAATTCCCGGGCGGGAAATTGGAGGTGGGTGAGGATTACGCGGTGGCGCTCAAGCGAGAACTCATTGAAGAGCTGGGTATTACCATTCACACTTATGAACCATGGATGAAAGTAAGCCACGATTATTCTGATAAAAAGGTCTTGCTGGATGTGTGGAAGGTTACTGGTTTCCGTGGGATGGCTACCGGGAAAGAGGGGCAGCAGATACGCTGGTGCGCGCTGGGAGCATTGAAAGATTACGCTTTTCCGGCGGCTAATGAGGCGATTATTGCAGGTCTATGGCGGGATGATCTCAATCAAATCTCATAGATAGATCAACTGCTTTACAGTCCTTGGTCAATGCACCAATTGAGATGTAATCGACACCGGTTTCCGCGATCGTAAGCAAAGTCGCTTCGGTAATACCACCAGAGGCTTCCAGCTTGGCTTTGCCATTGGTCGTTGCGACGGCAATCCGCAAATCGTCCAGGTTGAAATTATCCAGCATGATAGTATCTGCGCCTGCCTTGAGTGCCTGATCCAGTTCCTGAAGGTTCTCAACCTCAACTTCAACCGGTTTATCCGGTGCTATCTGCCGCGCGTTCTCGATCGACTGGCGAATCGATCCGCAGGCAGCGATATGGTTTTCTTTGATTAAAAAGGCGTCATAAAGGCCTATGCGATGGTTAAAGCATCCACCACATTTCACGGCGTACTTTTGCGCGATCCGCAATCCCGGGATAGTTTTTCTGGTATCCAGCAGTTTTACCTGAGTGTCCGCGACTAACCTGGCGTAGTGACTGCAAAGAGATGCTGTTCCTGAGAGGGTTTGCAGAAAATTTAATGCGCAACGCTCGGCGGTGAGCAATGAACGTGCAGCACCCGACAGCGTGAAAAGCGTCTGATTTGCCCGCACCGGATCACCATCTTCGACGAGAAAATCTATTTCAACCCTGGGGTCTACCTTCAAAAAGACCTCTCTTACCCAGCCGATACCACAGATGGTCGCATCTTCACGGGTAATAACTCGTGCTTTTGCTAATGTGTGCTCCGGTATCAGTTGGGCTGTTATGTCCCCTGTGCCCAGGTCTTCGGCCAGAGCGGCGTTGACATTACTGGTAATTGTCTGTTGCAGATGTTCAGGATAATTCATTAGCTTGATCACGAATCCGGGTAATGTTTAAGAGTTAAAGTGCCATTTTTCTGTGAAAATTCTACACGCCCCAATGCGCTCATGCCCAGCAATATAAAGTCATCCATCGCCGGGTTAATACTGGCGGCCACATCATACAGAATAATGCTGCCAATTTGTAAGCGATTAATACGGGTTGCGTAGACCGTAACTGCGCCATTTGCTGTTTGCGCATAACCTTTCATGCCCTTTGATAACCCCAGACGGCGCGCCAGATTTGCAGACAGAGCGACATCGGTGGCTCCTGTGTCCAGCAAAAAATTCACGGGGGTGTCGTTGATACTGCCGGTTACAACATAGTGGCCTTTGCGGTTGGCCTTCAATATCACTTCCTGTATCCCGGAATTACTCACCTGAGTATCGGGTTTGCGGTTTGGATTAAGCCAGTTTCTTTCCAGGTTACCGAACAGCAGAGTCAGCATTAGCAATCCTGAAATCCAGGCGGCTATTGACATGCCTCGCCCTAGAGAACGACCCGGTTGAGAGGAATTATCTGTTGGCATCAATTAACAACTTTCAGAGGAAATAACACGAATCTAGACTATACTATTTTGATACGCTTGCGCCTAGTTGTATGAGGCGCATAGTTTTCAGGAGAAACCAGAATAGTGGGCAATGAGTATAAAGCAGTACCGCCTGTGAATGTTACACCGATTGATGTATTAGCAGAACCGCTGAAGCGGGTTCGGGAACTGGCCATTAAAGAGCTAGGGGTTATGCTTGCCAGTTTGTTTGATAATGCGGATGACGCACTATTTGAACTCGCGGATAAGGCTAATAGCAATGCTGATCAAACCCTGTATTTTGATGCGATGCGCGAAGTGCGCATCAAGCGTGAAACTATGGAAGCATTGTTTAATCAGAAAGTTGCCGAAGGATTTCGTCTGCTTTATGTTCCTGATATAGATGGAGAAAAAAGGGGGGCAGATGAGTCTTTTGAAGCTGAATCTCTATCGCTGGTGCACGATGATGAACTAGAGGAAACAGTTGCGGTTCGAGGCATGATTTCAAAGGTGATCAGCCGGTGTAAGGATACATTGCCTTACTTGACACATCGAATCGATCACCTGCTGCCGACAATTAAAATTACGGACCAGAATAACCCGGTCGGTCCTGCCCGCTTATGTGAGATTTTTCGAATTGCTAGCGCTGAGTTGGCACTGGATATTAGAAGTAGATTGGTGGTGTACAAGCTTTTTGATAAGTTTGTCATGGGAGAACTGGCAGGGCTTTATGAAAAAGAAAACGCCTTGTTGATCGAGAAGCAGGTGTTGCCCAAGTTAAAACTGGGGGTTTCAGAACGAAAAACCAAGCAGCGAAGCTCTGGATCTGCTCTGGAGACAACACCTCATGCCACTGCATCCATAGAAAGCGAAAGTCAGGATGATGATGAAGCTGAGATTATTGAGTTGCTGCGGAGTTTGTTGGCGGACAGAAAGCCTTCACATAACAAGCAGGGGCCGAATATGCCGGTGGCTGATACCGGCCCCAGGTTATCACAAACGGAATTGGTCGAATTGCTATCATCCGTGCAGCAACAAAGTTACGAATCGAGTGAATTAGTAAACATCAGAACTCAGCAGGTTGATGTGCGGCAGGCGCTATACAATCTACTGGTTAGCGACAGACAATCTGAACAACCTCGAGCGATAGGCCGCCTGGATGATGATGTTATAAATCTCGTATCCATGCTGTTTGAATTTATTCTGGATGACCAGAATTTACCCACACCTATGAAGGCGTTATTGGCACGCCTGCAAATACCCTTGCTAAAGGTTGCCGTGTTGGATACCAGTTTTTTTGGTCGCGGCGGTCATCCTGCGAGAAAGTTGCTGAATGAATTAGCCACCGCGGCCATGCGTTGGAGTGAAACGGTGGATCTTGTGCGAGATCCATTGTATGGAAAAATCAAGTATACCGTAGAAAAAGTACTCGACGATTTTGTCGACGACACAGAGATTTTTTCTACGCTGCTAACCGAGTTTTTGGATTTTGTAGCAGCAGAACGTCGACGCTCAGAATTGGTAGAGCAGCGTACGCGGGACGCAGAAGAGGGCCTGGGAAAAACCCAGATGGCACGGAATATTGTCAGCGATTTGCTTGACAAAAAAATGGCCGACAAAAATCTTCCGAATGTAGCACAGGAGCTGCTTAGAGATGGCTGGAGCAGCTATCTGTTCCTGATTCAAGTAAAGCAGGGAGTGGAAAGCGGTGAATGGCAGGAGGCGCTGGAAACCGTCGATGATTTGATTTGGAGCGTGGCCCCGGCTGAGGATAAGGCACACAGAGGCAAGCTGCTCAAAATGATCCCTTCGCTATTGCAAAGATTGCGCAAAGGGTTGGTTAGTGTGGCCTTCAATAAGGTTAAAATGCGTACCCTGTTCAAGGAGTTGGAGGTTATCCACCTGGACTGCCTCAAGCAACAGGGGCGGGTGGTTGGTCGCAAGCATACCAAGCCTGTGAAGGTCGCAGATAAGCAGAAAGTAGAAGTCAAAGACACTGAAGAGCCGTCACAAGAAGTAAATAGTGATGCCCTACCGGATACTGAGCCCGCAAATGAAGTGGATGAACACCTCAGCAGGGTGGATTCGATGTCAGCGGGCACTTGGGTTGAGATTGTGGATTCGGAGGGTAAACACCGGGCCAAACTGGCAGCGGTGATCAAAGCTACCGGGAAATATATCTTCGTTAATCGACTGGGTATGAAAGTTGCCGAAAAGACGCGTATTACACTGGCTGATGATTTGCGCCAAGGTGTGATTAATGTGCTGGACGATACCCTGCTATTTGACCGTGCTCTTGAGTCGGTCATTGGTCAATTGCGCGAGAAGAATAACTAGTTCGTAAGCTGTCCCTAGGCGTTCTTTGTCATTTTGCATGACTCAACCAACGATTCACTTCGACCTTGATGGCTTAGGCCTCATAGGCTAATGTATAGGCTTACTTGGTTAGCAATGCTTTATACAGGAAGTCTACGTGCTTAATGCCATAAAGAACCACTGGATTATGGGTGCTACGCCTATTTGCTCGCCCAACTGCGGTGAGCGGCCTGCTCATCGGCATATCGATTTGCTGGTGATCCATTGCATCAGTTTGCCTCCCGGTGAGTATGGTGGTCCCTATATTACTCATCTATTTACCAACACACTTGAATCGGGTCATCACCCCTATTTCTGCGAAATTGCGGATCACCGGGTCTCCGCGCACCTGCTGATTCGTCGTGACGGTCAGCTTATTCAGTATGTGCCTTTTGACAGACGCGCCTGGCATGCTGGTGATTCCTGCTTTGATGGTGAAAAAGATTGCAATGATTTTTCGATCGGTATTGAATTGGAGGGTGTTGACGATGGACCTTTCGAAAATGTTCAGTACCAACAGCTGGCTGAAGTAACGCAAGTGCTCATGCGGAACTATCCGGGTATTACCATGGATCGTATTGTTGGGCACTCGGAGATTGCGCCGGGGCGAAAAACGGATCCAGGTTCAGGGTTTGATTGGGCACTTTACCGCAAATTAATCAGCGATCACGGAACGAAAATTAAGGTAGGGCAATAGCATGGCGCTTCTGGTACTACTGATTACGCTGGCTGCTTACAAACTATTGGGTTTGCGAGTGAGCCGGAACTACGACGCGTGGTTTATAGCGTTGGTCTCATGGCTTTCGTCGTTGTTTAAAAGCAGTCCTCGTGTGGTGACGCTGTTTGCTTTGTTAATACCGGTTTCGACAGTCAGTATACTGTTGTGGTTGCTGGAGCCGCTGTTTTTTGGCTTATTAGGCGTGCTGCTACATGCGGTCATTCTATTCTATTCGTTCGGTCGCGATAATCTGCCTGAAAGTACAGAAAAGTACCTCAGCTATTGGCAGGGCGGAGATACACAGGCGGCTTATCGGCATGCAGTTGAGCACTTTCGGGTTGCGGAGGAATTTACTGCAGATGACCTTCCCTCCCTGCAACAGGAAGTGCGGGCTGGACTTCTATACCAATGGTTTGAGCAAATTTTTGTGGTGATTTTCTGGTATCTCGTTGCTGGGCCGCTGGTTGCGCTCTTTATCCGTTTGATCTGTTTATACGACAGTTGGCTTAGAGAATCACAAAGTGGCGCGCAGATGGCGCTTGAATTGCTGCATGCCATTGAATGGCTGCCCGCTCGGCTGCTGGGGTTTACCTTTACCATTGCCGGTAATTTCGCAGCCTGTTTCAAATGTTGGACTGAGGTTGTATTGAGCTGGCGCATGCCGACCGAAAAAGTGCTGAATAATGCCGGTATGGCGGCATTGGGCGTTTGTTCGGTTGATTCAGCAGAGCAGATTCAGGGGAGCCAGCCTTCAGCCATTTGTTGGGAAACGGTCGCTGATGAATACACAAAAGAGATAAATCTGGTTGAGGATTTGGTGATTCGTAGTCTGGTGGTTTGGGTCATCATGGTGTCCATTATCGTGATTAGTTAAACTGCAATGCGTATTGGCATAGATTTAGGCGGTACTAAAATCGAAGGTGTGCTAATCAGCTCGTATGGAATAATTAAGCACTCTATTCGAGTCGCGACGCCGCAAGGGGATTATCCCGCAACACTTGGAGTCCTTGCGCAGCTGGTCGATCAGCTGGGTAAGCTGACAGACCAGACGTTGCCTGTCGGTATCGCGACACCGGGAACCATTTCCAGGGTTACTGGAAAAATGAAAAACTGTAATTCCACTTGCCTGAATGGACAAAGATTAAAAGAAGATCTGTCTCAACTGCTTAACCGAGAGGTCCGTATCGCTAACGACGCAGATTGTTTTGTGCTTTCAGAGGCGACTGATGGTGCAGGTGCCGGATTCGATACAGTATTTGGTGTTATTCTGGGTACCGGCGTGGGCGGTGGTATTTGTCATAAGGGAGAACTGCTGCAGGGTGCTAACGGTATTGCCGGAGAGTGGGGTCATAATCCAATGCCGCCGATTTCTAGTCAGACGGAGCCTGACATTCAAGAGCGAAGGCGCTGCTATTGTGATCGGTTCGATTGCATCGAAACCTATTTGTCAGGCCCTGCCTTTGAGAATAGCTATTTTAAGTCAACTCAGGAAAAAACGGCTGCTGCAACCATCGTGCAAAAAGCCCCAGAAGGGGATGCAAATGCGTTGTATCAATTGGATCTCTACCAGGAAAGGTTGGCTTGTGCGCTCGCGACAGTCATTAATTTATTGGACCCGGATGTCATTGTCTTGGGGGGCGGTATGTCCAATATCGATAGTTTATATACTGAAGTTCCTCGGCGTTGGAACAAGTACATCTTTTCTGATGAATGCAGCACGGTATTAAGCAAACCTATGTTCGGAGATAGCAGTGGTGTACGGGGTGCTGCCTGGCTTTGGTCTTGAAGGTTTTGGAATATGAGTGATGGGCAGATTTTAGAGTGGTTTGCCATTGTCTGCACAGTCATCCTTAGAGCGCCAAAAGGGCGTAATGCAAAGAAAGATAAAGTAAAAAATTACTGGGAATCAATGCCTATTCATGATAAAAATGCGCGCTATTCACGAGATTGATAGCAAATTAGCTGTTCGGCTAATTTTCCGTCACAAAGATAAAGCA